>JAYSZD010000034.1:0-2358 GCA_043738185.1 Hymenobacter sp.
AGGTTGTGCTCGTGCCCAGCCGCGTAGATAATGTTGGGGTATTTATTAAATATGTTCATCAAACCCGCTTTGTAGGCCTGGTAGGCGGGATGGGCAATATCCTGGCTGATGCCACCGTACTTGCGGGCAAACGGGTAGATGGAGCCGATAATGGGCAGCGGCACAAAAGCGTACTTGTACACGATGCTGAGCGGGAAAAAGTGGTCGGCCAGCGTGAAATAGCCCCCGTGCACACCGTCGCTGAACAGCGGGTGGTGGCCCACCACCATGATGTTCTTGCTCTTATTGCGCTCAATGATATCTTCTAGCTGGGCCATGAAATCGGTTTCATCGTCCACGCCACAGTTGCCGTCGCCGCCGTAAGGCCGCTCGCTCTGCGGGGTCAGAAACCACTGGGAATTGATGGTAATGAGCACCAGGTCGTCCTGCAGGCGGATTTCGTAGGGGCCGGGGCAGCCGTTGGCCGGCGTCACGAAGTCGCCGGTATAGGAAAATGCGGCCGAGTCGGTACCCATGTAGTTTTCGGCGAAGCGCTGCTCGCGCTTCACCTGCTCCAGGCCGCCGGGCTGGCCCTGTTTCCAGTCGTGGTTGCCCGGAATCATGTATTTCTCGCCCTGGTAGCCGCGGAGAATGTCAATCTGGTCACGCAGGCGGCGCTCCGACTCCTTGCGGTCGAAGGCGCCTTCTTCGGGCATGCCATACTCATAGATATTATCGCCGAGGAAAACAGTAGTGCTTTTGCGGCCCGCCGCCAGCATCTGCTTGCGCATAAAATTCAGCGACGGCTCCCCGCCCTTGGCCGCTTCGAGGGGCTTACCCACGTCGCCAATCAAGAAAACCGTGTACCGAATGCGGCTGCTGTCGGGGGGCAGCTTTTTTTCCCAGCCCAGACCGCCGCGCCGGTAGTTGGGTTTAGAATTGACCGGGTTGTAGCTGGACTCACTTTGAGCCAAAGTGATGAGAGGAAACGCCAAAACCGCGCAGAGCATGAATAGCGCAGGCTGAAATCGGAAAAATAAGGGCATAGAACAGAAAATAAACACGACACTACAACCCCGTCGCAGGGTCCTGATGCAAACGTACGCCAGCTAGGAATGCGGCGTATTGACCCGTTACGCAAAGCACAACGGTGCGGTTAGGCTTGGTTTTTTTAACTTCCGTTCGACGCTTCGCGTTCAAAGCCGGCAAGCCCGCCGGATGAACCGGCCGTAGCTTCGCCTCACATGGAAGATATTACCCCCGATACCGTCGCAACACCCCCTGTTCCTACTCCGGCCGAACCGACCGATTTACCTTCACAAAACGCCGTTACGCCGCCATTGGTTTTGAACACCGAAGCTGCCGCGCAGCCTACCAAAGCCAAAGCTTCGCCTTTAGTGAAGGCCGCACAAGCCTACGTTACGGAGCTATTTGCCCAGGAGCTGCCCGCCAAGCTCACCTACCATTCGCTGCGCCACACCGAAGCCGTGGTGAAGGAATGCCGGGCCCTGGCGCCCGCCGCCAACCTGAGTCCGGAGGACACCGAAGCTCTTTTGGTGGCCGCTTGGTTCCACGACGTGGGCTACCTCGACGTGTACGACGGCCACGAGTTCCGGAGCATGGAGCGGGCGCGGGTCTGGCTCACCGAGCGCGGGGCCGCGGCCACAACCATTGAGCTGGTGCCGCAACTAATCCACGCCACGCACCGCGACTCGGCGTCCGAAACCAAGCTGCAAAAGCTGCTCACCGATGCCGACATGAGCAACCTGGCGCGCGACGACTTCCCCTCCAGCGCCGAGCTGCTGCGCACGGAGTGGGAGCTGGTGCTGGGCAAAACCTATTCGAATACGGAATGGGCGCAGCTTCAGCTCAATTTTATGCTGGCGCACCAATACGAGTCCGAAGCCGGCCGGGCCCGCTACGCTGACGCCTTCAAAGAAAACGTAGCCGCTCAGCGCAAGACGCTCAAAAAGACCGAGAAAAAGAAGAAAAAGAAGTCTCAGGAAGAAAGCGATACGTTTGCCGACCCCAAGCGCGGTGTCGAAACCATGTTTCGGACCATGTACAGCAACCACATCAAGCTCTCGGACATGGCCGACAAAAAGGCCAGCATGATGATTTCCCTCAACGCCGTGCTGCTGTCGGTCATCATCACGTATTTGGGGGCTAAAAGCTCGGCGCTGGGCCCGGCTTTCACCCGCAATCCGGTACTGGCCATTCCGATGGGCATTCTGCTACTCACGTCGCTGGCGTCGGTGGTTACGGCCATTCTATCGGCCCAACCCGATGTCACCAGCTTCAAATGGCTGAAGAAAAGCCCCGAAGTGGCCACCAACCGGCGGGTCAACCTGCTGTTTTTCGGCAACTTCACCAAGCTCA
>JAYSZD010000035.1:0-5830 GCA_043738185.1 Hymenobacter sp.
AGTCCGCGCTGCAATGCTGCTTCAAACGCCTCGCTGCATTGCCTACTGGAGCGGCATTCCGGTTGTTTGTCGCTGCCGCTCGTAAACCCAACCGCAGGGGCCGCCACCTTTCGCGGCCTCTCGCACCTCCCTGAAACATTCCAATATGTCGACCACCAAGCCTAAATTCACCGTTGAGCGTTTGTCCTTCACCTCGTTAACTGAGCTGCCCGGCTCCTGGCAGAACGCGGACTACAAAGAGCTGCTGAAGAAGATGAACTATGAGAACCCGGACGCCATCAGCGAAGCCGAGCTGAAGGACATGTGCCTGATGTCGTTCACTGATTTGGAACCCCGCGAGGCCGCCGAAATCGTGCTGGGCTACCTGTTTCCGGAGCAGCTGAGCGCCGGCCAGATTGAAAACCTATCGCACCAGATGCTGACGGAGAAGCTGTGGGAAGAAAACCCCGAGCTGCCGCTGCACCAGGGCTTCTACAAAGCCACGCAGCTGCTGCACACGGCCTACAACGGCACTTTCCCCCGCACCCAGGCCGTGGAGTTCCAGGTGAAATGCACCGCCGCAACCGCCGAAGACCTCGCCCTGTTTGCCGAAGCCCCCGAAGCCCCCGAAGCCCCGCTTCTGCGCCTGCTGGCCCAGGGCCTGCCCGACAGCGCCCTGCTCAACCGGCTGTTTTCAACCCACCTGGCCGGCACCGAATTCGAGGAAGCTAAGTCGATAATCTGGGAGCTGAAAACGGTTGAAAAGACCGATTCTTCCATCACTTTCGACGTCACCAGCTCCACCAGCTGGCTGGAAGAATTTAAGTACGCCGATACCTACGAGGCCACCACGCACGCCGACGCAGTAGTGGAAACAGAGGAATAAAACCGCCCTCCCGCCAGCAGCTGCCTCTTCATGAGGACACTGCTGGCGGCTTATTCAGGAGCGGTACAACTACCTTCCGTTAATTTGGTGTTGCCGGTGCGTACCGGCACCTTGGCCCGCGGTTTATTGCTATGAAACCATTTCCTGTCCGTCGGCTCCTGGCTTCGCTGCTGCTGCTTGGGGTGCTGGGAGCCGGAACGGTAGTGTGGCTGCTGGGCACCGAATACGCCCGCAAACGCCTGGCCCAGGCCGTGCGCGAGGGCCTGACGCAGGATTCGGAGCTGGTATTGGGTCCTTTTGAGGTAGCATTTTCGCCGTGGCGCGACTTTCCCTACCTCACGGCCTCCCTCCACCACCTCAGCCTGACGGATACCGCCTACCAGCAGCAGGTGCCGGTGCTGCGCATTGCCCGGGCCGACCTGCGCCTGCATTGGGCCAGCGTGCTGCGGGGCCAGGTCCACGTGACCCGGCTGGTGGTGAGCGACGTTGATTTTCGGGAACGAGTGGACTCGCTGGGGCACTCCTGGGGCCTGCGGGGCAAGCGCCGCAAGGGCACCGGCGCCGCGCCCACCCTCAACCTGAAACTGGACCAGCTGCTCGTCAATAACTTCCGTATGAGCTCCCGCAATGCGTATTCGCGCAGTGAGTTCGGCGCGGAAGTGCGGCAGGCGCGTCTCACGGCCCGCCTGCAGCGCGGCGTGCTCCAGGTGGCCGGCACCCTGAACGGGCAGCTGAGCTACCTGCGCACCCGCACCGGCACCCTGTTTGAGCAGGAGCCAGTGCAGGCCTGGGTTAATTATCAGTACACGTTCGCAAAGCGCGAGGGCCGGCTCTGGAACACCCGTGCCACCCTCAACGGCGACACCGTTCAGGTGAGCGGCACCCACCGCGTGGACCCCAGCCAGCCGGTGGGCACCCTGCTCAGGCTGAAGTTTGTGGGCAACCAGCCCCTGACCGATGTGCTGCGTGCGGCCCTGCCCCCGCGCCTGGAGCCGTACCTGGCGGGCGCCATCAGCCCCAGCCACGCCCGCATTCAATACACCATCACGGGGCTGAGCGGACCCACCATCACGCCCCGCAACGTGCTCACTTTTTCGCTGCGCGGCGGCCGCCTGCAATGGCCCGACGCCAACCAGCGCATCAGCCGCTGGGACCTGCAAGGCACCTACGACAACGGGCCGGCCCATAATCCTACCTCCACCGCCCTAACCCTCCAGCGCTGCCGCATCTATTCGCCCGCGGGACAGCTCGATGCGGCGCTCAGCATCCGCGACTTCACCCGTCCCTTTGTGGAAGGGCAAGTGCGGGGCCGAACGGAGCTCGGAGAGCTGGCCGCCGTGGTGGTACCGGGCCGCTGGCGCGCCCGCCAGGGCACAGCCGATATTGATGTGCGGCTGCGCGGGCGGCTGCCGCCCTTGGCCGGCCGGCTCGACCCGCGCCCCTTGCGCCGCAACATGTCGGTGCGCGGCAGCGTCACGTTGCGCAACGCGTCGTTCGTAGTGCCGGTGCGCGATGCCGATATTTCGGGCCTCAACGTGCGGGTGGGCCTGCAGGACAGTGTGTGGCGCCTTTCAAACGCTTCGGGGGTGCTGAATGGCATGACGTTCCAGGCTACGGCGGTGACCACCAGTTTGTATGACTACCTGGGAGGCCTGCTGCCCAGCGCCCGCATAGCCGGCACCTTTGCGGTAGACGAGCTGCGCATCGACCGGCTGCGGTCGTTGCTGCGGCCGGTGGCCCGCACCAACCGGGCCGGTTTTTCGCCCACCAGCTTGCCCAAGCCCGGCCGGGCCCCGCGCGACAAAGCGCAGCTGGCCGCCACGCTGGGCAGCGAATTGATTCCGCCGGGCCTGCTGCTCGATATGGACCTGCGCTGCCAGCGGCTGGTACTGGCCAGCGACACCCTCAGCAACCTCGCCGTGACCGTGCGGCACGACGGCCGGCGCGTGCAGCTCCTCAACCTGGCCGGCCGCGTGTGGAACGGCGACGTGCGCGGCAACGTGGAGTGGCCCACCGACTCGGCCAACCAGGTAGCGCCCGTGCAGTACCAGCTGGGCGTGCGCTTTGCCACGCTCAACTACCGGCAGTTTCTGGCCCGCCTGGCCCGGCCCGAGCCGAAGGCTGCACAGCCCAAGCCTACCAAAACCAAGGGAGAAGCCATTCCGGCCTTGCGCGACCTGCTCCTGGCGGCCAACGGGCACATCAGCATCGACATCGACCGGCTGCTGTTTCCCGGCAACGAAAGCGTTTCGCAGGTGCGCATGCGGCTGGAAAAAACCGGCGAGCTGCTGCGGGTGCCCTTCCTGCACTTCCAAACGCCCGGCGGCGGCCGGGGCGAGGCCACCGCCACTGCCCAGCTGGCCGACCTGCGCCTGCTAGCCGCCGATGCCGACGTGACCCTGCGCTACGCGTCGCTGGACGTGCAGCGGCTGCTGGGCATCGTGGCCAGCCTAACCGCCCCGACGGCGCCCGGCACTTCGGCGCTGCGCTTGGCACGGGCTACGCGGCGGGCCACACGCCGCGCGCGGCAGCAGCAAAGCCAGCAAGACCTTTCCCTGCTCACCAACGGGGTGCTGAGTGCGGTGCTGCGCGTGGAGGCCGACGAGGTGCGCTACGCAGCCATTCGGGGCAGCCGGCTGCGGCTGGTGTCGCACCTGCTGGAGGGCGAAGCGCGCCTCGACCACTGCACCCTCAACACCCTGGGAGGCCGCATCAGCCTGCGCGGCCTGATGGTGAGCACGCCCGACCGTGCCCATCACCCCACGCAGGCGCAGGTTTCCTTCGAAGACCTTCAACTGCCCGCGCTGTTTGCCACCGCTACCGACATGGGCCTGAGCGTGCTGGACGGCGCCAGCATTCGGGGCACAGTGCGGGGCGAAGCTGACCTGCGCACGGACCTCGGCGTGAGCTTGCTGCCCGATTTGGCGCAAACAACGGCGTACCTGAAAACCGATTTACAGGGCCTGGAGCTGCTGAATGTGGAGCCGCTGATGGAGGCCCTCAAATTCATACGGCAGGAGCGCACCCGCCACCTGGTTTTTGAGCCCGTGCACAGCGAGTTTGTGCTCATCAACAGCCAGCTGCTTATCCCGGACTTGCGCCTGAACAGCAACCTCAGCAGCCTGAACGTGAGCGGCCGCTACGTACTCCGGGGTCCCACCAGCCTCTACATCGGCCTCAAGCCTTTACAGGCGCTGTTTGGCAACAACGACAAGCGTGTCGAGCGCATTCAGGACGGGGAACAAAAGCGCAACGCCAACCGCAAGCTCACCTACATCAACCTGCACCGTGCCGCGCCGGGCGATAAGTTCAAGGTACGGTTTTTTCAGAAGGAAGAACACCGCCGCGAACAAGCCACGCTCCAGCAGGAATACCGCGACTTTCTTCTCACCCAACGTCTGGACACCACCCTGCGGCTGTTGCGCTAAGCTAAGACACTAACCGGCAGCAAATGCACTGGCGGTGCCGGCGGCCTACACCAGCGATTGGAAGAAATCGTCGGTAAAGTCGTTGGCAAAGTGCAGCACGTTGGGCAGGGCCGCGAATTCGGCCGCTTCGTGCGTAGTGGTGAGCACCACGGCCGGCATACCGGCATTGTGCGCGGCTTCGGCCCCCTTGGGCACGTCTTCGAAGACGAGGCAGTCGGCTGGGGCCACGCCGAGCAGAGCGGCGGCCTTAAGAAAGGTTTCGGGGTGAGGCTTGCTCAGCATCACGTCATCGGCGCTGACAATGGCCCGGAAATAGTGCCGGATGTTCAGGTTGTCAAGCACGAATTTGATGTTGAACGGAATGGCCGCCGAGCCAATGGCCATGGGAATGCCCTTTTGGTGGGCGCTTTCCAAAAACGCCGCCAGGCCCGGCAGCAGCGCCAGGTGCGGCCGAAACTCGTGCTGGTAGCGCCGCTCCTTTTCCAGCGCCAGCCGGTCCATTTCAGCGCTGCTAAACCGGTTGGGGCCGAACACGCGCACCAGCACCTCCTGGTTCTTGCCGTACATCTGCGGCTTCACTTCGTCCCAGGAAAAATTACCACCCAGTTCGTTATTAAACAAGTATTGCCAGGCGCGGGTGTGGTAGTCCATGTCGTGAATCATGGTCCCGTTGAGGTCGAAGATGAAGGCTTTCATTGAGTGAAGTAGTGGTAAGGGCGCGCAGCAATTGCGGTGCCGTGCGCCCGGCAAAGGTCGCAACCGTGCACCAGTGGTGCTCCTCAGCCAAAGAAACACCCAGCCGTTAGAGCCGGGCCCTGGAAACAAAGCAGCTAGAGTGGCGGCAAGTTGTCTACCTTCGATGTGATACCCGACGCTGCGAGAGCAGAAGCTGCGGGTATCTGGATGTTGGCGTTCAGGCTACAACGACCCAACAGCAATCAGTGGTTGAGCATTTTGGACAACCCAATGACAGAAAAAAATAAACAAGTAAAAAAGCTGTTTAGAAAGTCAGCTTTCGAAGCGGTTGTCATCCTGAGCTTGCGAAGGACCCTAATCACGCGTAGCATTTCGTCGAACGCGTACCGTTCCGTGGTGATAAGGTCCTTCGCAAGCTCAGGATGACAGATTTCCGAACTTTCTAAACAGCTTAAAAGCTATGACAATTAGAGAAGCTAAAATTGATGACATAAAACAGATTCAAATCGTAAGGAATTCTGTAACAGAAAATACTTTGTCTAATCCTAACTTGGTGACAGACGAAGACTGCGAAGAATTTATTACAGCAAGAGGAAAAGGTTGGGTGTGTGAAATTGACAAGCAAATTGTAGGCTTTGCAATTGCTGACTTGAAAGAAAATAACATTTGGGCGTTATTTTTAGACCCAAAATTTGAGAAAAAAGGTATTGGACAACAACTACACAAGACAATGTTGGACTGGTATTTTACACAGACAAAAAATACCGTTTGGTTAGGAACAGCTTTTAATACGAGAGCAGAACATTTTTACAGAAAAGCAGGCTGGACAGAAGTTGGAACA
>JAYSZD010000036.1:0-2350 GCA_043738185.1 Hymenobacter sp.
CCGCGCCCGCACCGTTTTCCCGGTCTTCGACCAGCCCGACTTGAAGGCTACGTTCACCCTGGCCCTCACCGTGCCCCAGGGCTGGCAGGCCATGGCCAACGCGCCGCTGCGCGACTCGGTGAGCAGCGGCGGCACCACGCGGTACGCCTTCGCTACGTCCGACAGCATCAGCACCTACCTGTTTTCGTTTGCGGCGGGCAGGTTCACGCGCCTCACGCGGCAGCAGAACGGCCGCTCCATGACGCTGCTGCACCGCGAAACTGACTCCACCAAGCTGCGCCTGAGCCTGGAACCCATCTTCCAGCTGCACGCCGATGCGCTGCAGTTTATGGAGCAATACACCGGCCTGCCGTACCCGTTTCAGAAGTTTGATTTCGTCTCGATTCCCGACTTCCAGTACGGCGGCATGGAGCACGTGGGCGCCATCAACTACAAGGCCTCGACGCTGTTTCTGGACGAGGGCGCCACGCAGGACCAGGTTCTGGCCCGCTCCAGCCTGGTAGCGCACGAAACGGCCCACATGTGGTTCGGCGACCTCGTGACCATGCAGTGGTTCAACGACGTGTGGATGAAGGAGGTATTCGCCAATTTCATGGCCGATAAAATCACGCGGGTGGCCGTCAAAAACTCGAACTACGACCTCAAATTCGTCATCGACCACTACCCCGCCGCCTACGGCATCGACCGCACCGCCGGCGCCAATCCCATCCGGCAGCCGCTGGCCAACCTGCAGGACGCGGGCTCGCTCTACGGCAACATCATCTACCACAAAGCGCCCATCATGATGCGGCAGCTGGAGCGGCTGATGGGCCCCGAGGCGTTCCAACAAGGCCTGCAGGAGTACCTGCGGAAGTACGCCGGCGGCAACGCCACCTGGCCCAACCTCATCGACATTCTGGACGCCCGCACCCCCGCCGACCTCCAAGCCTGGAATCAGGTGTGGGTGAACCAGCCCGGCCGCCCGGTTTTCAGCCACCACTTTATAACCAAAGATGGCCACAGCAGTGACCTAGTAATTGACCAGCGCGCCGAAGATGGTTCCGACCGCCTGTGGCCGCAGCTATTCGAGGTGCAGCTGGTATATCCCAACGGCCGCACCAAGGAGTTGACCGTGAACATGAACCAGGGTCGCGTACTGCTGCCCGATGCCATAAACACGGATGCGCCACCCAGCTTCATTTTGTTCAACTCTACCGGCCTGGGCTACGGCGTGTTTCCAGTGGACCCGCAGCTGGCCAAGCGGCTGGCGACACTGAAAAATCCGGTGGCCCGCGCCGCCGTCTACGTCAACCTCTACGAGAACATGCTCAACGGCGAAGTCATCAAGCCGATGGAGTTGCTGACGGCCTACCGTCAGGCCCTCACCCGCGAGCCCGAAGAGCTGAACCTGAAACTGCTGACCGGTCAGGCCAGCAGCATTTTCTGGCAATTCCTCAGCCCCGCGCAACGGCTGGCCGTGGCCCCGGCGCTGGAGCGCGACGTGTGGGCGGCGATGCAGAAAAACCCATCGGCCAACTCCCGGAAGCTGCTCTTTAAAACCTACCAGTCCATTGCCCTCACCCCGCCGGCGCAGGCTCGCCTCTTTCAAATCTGGCAGACGGAAAAAGCCCCCGCCGGCGTGAAGCTGACCGAGGACGACTACACCGCGCTGGCCCTGGCGCTGGCCGTGCGCGACTTCCCTGCCGGACAGGGCGCCGCGCCGCAGCCCATTCTGTCGCAGCAGCTCGCCCGCATCAAAAACGTGGACCGTCGCCAGCGCCTGCAGTTCCTCATGCCTGCCCTCTCGCCCGACGCGGCCACGCGCGACGCCTTTTTTACTTCGCTGAAAGACGACAAAAACCGCGAAAAAGAAGCCTGGGTAACGGCTGCTTTGAGCTACCTGCACCATCCGCTGCGCCACGCCGCTTCCGAGAAGTACCTGCCCGCCAGCCTGGAATTGCTGGAAGAAATCCAGCTCACCGGCGACATTTTCTTTCCCTATTCCTGGCTGCAGGCCACGCTGGGCAGCTACCAGACCGCCAGCGCCGCCGGAACCGTGCGGGCGTTCGTGCAGGCGCACCCGGACTACAACCCCAAGCTGCGCGCCAAGCTCCTGCAAGCGGCCGACGACCTGTTCCGGGCCGAGAAGCTGGTGCGGTGAAGGGGACGGCCGCACGCTTTGTAGCCTAGGCGTGGGCTGACAAAATCGTCAATTAGCTGAAAAAACGTCTTCGAAAAGAGTTTACGAAACTCATCTCAAAGTAGCATTTCGTAAACTTTGATTCGTAGACGAGTTTCTTAAACTCACTCCGGACAGTAGAACCCTTCTTCAGGCAGGTAAGCGCCCCCACGAAGCAGTTCAGAAAATGGA
>JAYSZD010000037.1:0-5812 GCA_043738185.1 Hymenobacter sp.
GCGTATTTTCGCCTACCGCGCCATGCGTTTCGCGCGCAACGACAGCCAGGACCTACCCGGTTTCGACCAGGATGACTACGTGACGCACAGCGGCGCCAACACCCGCCCCGTGGCCAACCTGCTGGCCGAGTACGATGCCGTTCGCGCTTCCACGCTAGCCCTGTTCGATAGCTTTACCGACGAGCAGCTGGACCGGCGCGGTACCGCCAACGGCGGGGCTACTACCGTCCGGGCGCTGCTGTTCATCGTGCCGGGACACGAGCTGCATC
Source organism: Hymenobacter sp. (assembly GCA_043738185.1). GTDB lineage: Bacteria > Bacteroidota > Bacteroidia > Cytophagales > Hymenobacteraceae > Hymenobacter. Next base: position 270 of record JAYSZD010000037.1, read on the forward strand.
ACCTCCGTGTAATCCGCGAGCGGTACCTGCCCGTGCTGTAGGATTTCGGCAAATTCTCTACCTTCGTCGGGCACAACACGCCGTCGAGTCGGCTCGTTAAAATCTTCAACAACTTAGACCCTACTTAAACTTCTTTTCAATTATGGCCAAAGCCCAAGATGCCCGCAAAGAGAAAAAGAAAGAGCCCGTTAAATCCCTGAAGGAGAAAAAGGCCGAAAAAGACGAGAAAAAAGTGGCCCGCGCCCGCAAGCAGGAGTAACCACGGATTGGCTACGCCAAGCTTCGTTTCGTTCGTAGTAGTCGGATTTCACGGATTCTGTGGACGCTTACATGTTGCAAAAAAGCCACCAGCCGGTGGCTTTTTTATTGTCCAAACCAGCCTGAATTAACCGCCAGCCAGCTATCCGTGAAATCTGGCTAATATGTAATTCAAAGAGTGTAATACGGCTCTTTTTCTTTGTCGTGATGCCGGATATAGCCGTGCAGCACCAGCTTGATTAGGGTTTGGAAAGCCCGGCGCTTGCCAAAATTCACCAGTTTCATGAATTGCGCCAGCGTGATGCGGGGGTGCGTTTTCAGGTAGTCCAGTACGGCCAGCTCGTTCTTATCGAGCGGGATTTGCTCGAAGCGCGATTCGGGCTGCTGGCGCTCCAGGATTTTCTCGGTGAGGCCGCTAGTCTGCACGCTGGTGTCGCGTACGCGCACGAAGCCGCGCCAGTCATCGGGTGCCACCTGAGCCCGGTGTGGCTTGTCGCGGCTCTCGGGCACGGTCACTATCAGCACGGTACGGCCGTCCTCATTGTATTCCTGAAATTGCAGATTGGTCAGGGGCGGCTCGATGTAGTGCCGGGCAGCTTCGCGGAGCACGAACAATTCTTCCTCGGCGTCGCGCACGCCAAGGATGCGGCCGGCGTCGTCCACGCCCACTAGCACCAAGCCACCGCGGGTGTTGGCCAGGGAAACCAGGGTGCGGGAAATCCGGTGGGGGTGTGTAGTCTTCTGTTTGAATTCCAACTCCTCTCCTTCGCCGCGGGCAATTAGCTCATGCAAATCCATGGCGCGTTATACGAAATTTAAGAAAAAATGCCGCTCCCGATAATCAGGAGCGGCATTTTGTGTTCTTCAGCTAACAGCTAACAGCTAACAGCTAACTAGAAGGGCAGGTCGTTGTCGTCGTCGCTGGCGATGGGTGCCGCCGAAGGCTGGGCGCGCAAGGTGGGGTTCTGGTTTTGAGCTGCCGGGCGGGGAGCGGCCTGCTGCTGCTGGCCACCGTTGTAGCCGCCAGCGTTGCCAGCCCCGGCCGACTCGATTTTCCAGGCTTCGAGGTTGGTAAAGTACAGCATCTGACCGTTTTTGTTGAAGCCACGGCCCCGCAGGTCAAACGTTACTTTCACTTCGTCGCCCATCTTGAAGGCGTCCACAAGGCTGCCTTTGTCCTGGGTCAGCTGAAATTTAATGTGCTGGGGATACTGGCCGTCTTGTACTTCCAGCACGAACTCACGCTTGCGAAATTTCTCGCTTACCTGCTGTTCGTCAAATATTTCGTGCAGCCGGCCGGTTACGTCGTATGCCATAAAAGTAGGGTGTTTGGGGATTAGAAAACTTGAGGGTCAAACCTACGAAAAAAAACACGGGCCGGCGGCTGCCCGTTCCCGTTAGCTACCTTTGAAGCCCTTATTTCGCCATATTTTTCTTCCTGCATGTTTGCTCTCGCTATCCACGGCGGGGCCGGTACCATTGCCCGCGCCTCGCTCACACCCGCCGACGAAATGCGCTACCGCGCTGCCCTCGAAGCCGCCCTTGCCACCGGCTACGACCTGCTCCGCGACGGCGCTACCGCCCTGGATTGCGTAGAAGCTGCCGTCCGTAGCCTCGAAGACTGCCCCCTCTTCAATGCCGGACGCGGCGCGGTGTTCACCCACGAGGGCCACCACGAAATGGACGCCGCCATCATGGCCGGGCACACCCGTTTGGCCGGGGCCGTGGCCGGGGTGCGGCAGGTGCAAAACCCGATTCGGGCCGCCCGCCTCGTGATGGAAAAAACGGAGCACGTACTATTAGCCTACCCTGGCGCCGACGAGCTGGCCCGCGAGCACGGCCTGCCGCTGCAGCCCCCGGCCTATTTCTTCACCGAGCACCGCCACCAGCAATTGCAGGAAGCCCTGCGCGAAGGCCGCATGCGCCTCGACCACAGCCAGGCCCAACCCGCCGAAACCGCCCCGCCGGAGCCGCCCGTGGCCGACCCTAACTGGAAAAAAGGAACCGTAGGAGCAGTGGCCCGCGACCAGTTCGGCCACCTGGCCGCCGCCACCAGCACCGGCGGCATGACCAATAAGCGCTATGCCCGCATCGGCGACACGCCCATTATCGGGGCCGGCACCTGGGCCGATGCCCGGTGCGCCATTAGTTGCACCGGCCATGGCGAGTATTTTATCCGGGCCGTAGCGGCCTACGATGTGGCGTGTTTGATGGAGTACAAAAACCTGTCGTTGGAAGAAGCCTGCCGCGTGGTGGTGCACGACAAGCTGGGGCCCGCCGGCGGCGAAGGCGGCTTGATTGGCATTGACGCGGCCGGCAACACTACCCTCTCCTTCAACTCGGAAGGCATGTACCGGGCCTGCCGCACCGAAGGAGGGGAGGCCGTGGTAGCCATCTATAAGTAAAGTGAATCCGGGATATTTCACCCGGCCACCGGCAGCGTGAAATGGAACGTGTTGCCGCTGCCCAGCTCGCTTTCCACCCACAGCCGGCCGCCCTGCGTGGTGAGGAATTCGCGGGCAATGCTCAGGCCCAGGCCGGAACCGTTCCGGTAGCCGCTTTTGTCGGGTAGCTGGGCAAAGCGCTGGAAAATTTTGTCGTGGTGCTCGGCCGCGATGCCGGGGCCGCGGTCCTGCACGCTTATCTGCACGAAGGCCCCGGACAAAGCTCCTGCACGGTAAGGGTTTCGCCCACCGGCGAGTAGCGGATGGCGTTGGCCAGTAGGTTGATGAGTGCCCAGGTGGCTTTTTCCACATCGGCGCGGGCGGCAGGCAGGTTGGGAGGGCGCTGCAGGTCGAGGTGCAACTGCTTGTCGTTAAGCTGGGGCTTCTTGCGGGGTAGCAGGGGCACGTCTCGCAGCTCGGCCCCGGTGTCGGCGCGGCCGTGGGTTTCCACGTAGCCGATGAGCACATCCACGCCATGCGCGTGCAGAACGTGGGCTTCCTGCAGCAGGCGGTAGGTTTTGCCCACGCAGGCGGCCAGGCCCAGGTAAATCCTGAGTGTGCCCTGCCGCTTGCCCTGCGCCAGGTGCAAAAACCGTTCGGCCGAGTGGTCGCGGGCGTCTTGCCCGGAAGAAGGATTCATGGCGAACGGAAAAACACCCGGCCGCTGGGATGCAGTGGCCGGGTGATGGAATTAAAACGAAAGCGCGACGCTGGTAGTCAGGTTGGTATAGGCGTCGGAAGTGCGGCCGTCGCGCTGCTGGAAAATAGCGTCACGGGCGTTCAAGTAGCGGCCTTCCACGCGCACCAGCACGTTGCCGGTGGGCGCGTAGTCAACGTTGAGCGAGCCGCCCGCGGCCCGGAAGTTCGCATCGGCCAGGGTCGGCATCGTGCTGCTGATGAGCACGCCGCGCTCGGCCCGGTAGTACTCGCCGCGCAAGGTGGTAGAGAATTGGTTCGTCAGCTTCGCTTTCATAAAAGCGGCCCCGGTGTGCCAGGTGTCGTAGCCCGAGTTGTTGGCGCTTTTCTGCTTGCCCACGTCAAATACCACGGCTAGGTTCAGGCGGTCGGTGGCGGCGTAGCTCCCGTAAAAATTGTGGAAGTAGCGGCGGCGGCGCAGCGAGTCGGTGGGTTGCTCGTTGCCGTAAAACCCGCTGCTGTTGAGGAGCAGCTTTGCGGTTGGCCGCCATTGAATCTGGGTGCCCAGGGCCTTAGCCTGGTTGTTTTCGCGAATATTTTGCCAGCCGTTGAGTACCAGTCCGGTCAGCGTCAGCTCGGGCGCTACCTCGTAGGTGAGGCGGGCCCCGCTTTCGTAGTATGGCGAGTTTTCGGCCATCAGCGAGCGGCTCAGCGTCCAGTTGTCCTTGCTGATGGCCGACTCAAACCCAATGTGCGAGGCGAAGATGCCCACGTCGAGCCAGGCTTTTTCAAAAGGTCGGAAACCGGCATAGGCCTCGTAAAGGTGTTTGAAAACCGGGTCCTCGGCCGCGTAGTTGGCCGAAACGTAGGAGCCGGCGTGCAGGCCCAGGGCGCCGCGCACCCGGCCGTTATCGTAGCGCACGCCCACTAAAGCCTGGTTTACCGTGAACTCATTCTGGCGGTTGTGGGAATACAGAAAGCCGGGGCGGCTCTGGGTGTTGTCGTGGTTGAAATCGTAGCCGTAGTAGCCGTCGACGAAGCCGAAGAAGGTGAGCGGATTGGCTGTTGGAGCCACCAAATCGGGAGCGGTAGTCTGGGCCGAAACCTCGCCAGCGGCCAGCAGGGCCAAGCTCAGCGCAATATATTTTTTCATGTTGAAGTTGTTCGATTTTGAGTGAATCGATGGTTATCTGGGGTATATTCTTGCCTGGGAAATGCTCGCGCAGGAATGCGAAAAGCCGTCGAGTTCGTGCAGTCAAGCATTATTTAAGCGCATCCAGGGCCAGATTAAGTTGGAGCACGCTCACCGTTGAGGGGCCTAACAGCACAAAAATCGGCTCCTGGACCTGGGCGGTTACCAAAGCCCGCACTTTGGCCTCGGGCAACCCGCGTAGCCGCGCCACTCGGGCCACCTGCATGTAGGTCCCAGCCGGCGAGCGGTGCGGGTCGAGCCCCGAACCGCTCGCCGTTACCATTTTTCGGCAGGTACCTCACCCAATGTCACGCTGGGGTTTTGTTGCAGAAAGGTAGCCACGCGGGTATGCACTTCGGCCAGGTATTCGGGGTTGCTGGGGCCTTTATTCGAGCCGCTGGAACCATCCGCGTGGTAGTCGGCAGCCGAAGGACGGGAGTTAAAGTACTCGGGCCGGTCGAATTTCTGGCCCACGTTGGCGAAGCCTACCACGCGGCCATTGCGACTGATTTGGGCGCCCTGGCCGTGGCCCGGTGCGGCCTGCGCCACGGCCTTCACAAGGAGCCGGATAGAGAATGCAGTACAGCACCAGCAGGGCGGCGGAAAGGGGAAAAGAGTTGGGATTTCATGCTTGAATGGAAAAAGGCGGTCAGAATCCCCTCCTTGCCAAGGAGGGGACGTTCGCGCTTTAGCGCGAACTGGGGTGGTTATGGGCGTTGAACGGTTGGCATTCGGGTTATAAAAAGTGATTCAGGAATGGCTGTTCCGATATCGTTCAACGACTATCCCCATTCGCGCTTCTTCGGCGCTCACGCTCCGTCCTCATCTGAGTAGGAGAATTTCTGTTTTACGCTACAACAACACCCCGACAATCAGGTCCAGGATTTTAATCCCGATAAAGGGCACGATAACGCCATCGAGGCCATAAATTAGTAAGTTGCGGCGCAGTAGGGCCGACGCGCTGACCGGCTTGTAGGCCACGTCTTTCAGCGCCAGCGGTACCAGGGCGGGGA
>JAYSZD010000038.1:0-2348 GCA_043738185.1 Hymenobacter sp.
GAAGAACGTACTGCTGGTAAGTACTCCGCCGGTGTAGCCCGCATAGTATTCGGATGTCAGACCATTGCCGGAGCTGGTGTTGTCGAGGTAGCTAACCTGGCAGGTGTTCACGGTCGTGGTCACCGTGATGGCCGCCGTGTTCGAGGTAAATCCCTGGCTGTCCTGTACCGAGTAGCTGGCTGAAGCCGTGCCCGCAAAGCCCGCCACGGGCATAAAGGTCACCGAGCCGGCCGGCGCCCCCGCGGGAGTGAAGGTACCCACGCCGGCAATCGTCAGGATATTGTCCTGGGTGCCGCCCGGAATCAGGTCAATGGTGGCCGGGTTGATGCCCGTGGCCGGCGAGGTAAACGTGTCGTTGCCCGTCAGGTTGAACGTGACGGCCGTGCCGGTCGTGGTCGTAGCCGCGTCGGCCACGGCCACCGGAACGGCCGCCACCGGAATAGAATACGTGGTGCCCAAAGCACCAGCCAGAGTAGTGTATGCCGTCGCCGACGACGTGCGGCCCGGGTTATCGGTTACGACGTACGTAAACGTGGCCGTGCCCGTGAAATTGGTGTTCGGGGCGAATGTAAGCGTAGCCGCCTGGGCCAGCGTAATCACCTGCCCGGCTACCACGGCCGTACCGCCCAGCGCCAGTATGCCCTGGGCTGCCGTCGGAAGTGCTACGATATTGTAGTACGCGAGTGTGCCACTACCATCGGCATCGGTCGCGCTCAGGCTGGGCGAGAGCGTGGTGGCCGGGAATTGGTTGCCAAGCGTGGCGTTGGTGGCTGCGGCGGATACTGGCGCCGCATTGGTTACGGCCGGGCCGGGGCACAGGGCGGTGGTGGGAATAATGCTCTGGGCCGCTGCGCCCAGCGCGTATGAGAGTTGCAGGTTGCCTCCACCGCCTCCATTGCTGTAGAGAAGCTGTACGTCGTAGAGGCCAGCGGTGGCGGCTGTGAACGTGCCGGTAGCATTCCGGGCGCCATGACTGCCACCGTTGTTGATGAAGAGCGAGTTCTCGGCCGCCGTGGCACCGGGTATGGTCGCTGAACCCACCGCAGTACTGGGAAAGCCAGCCGGAAACACCGGCGTGGCCTCCTGGGCCGCTGGGCCTACCCATAGGTAAGAGCCATCGTCGGAATTAGACTGGAAGGTATACGTGCCAGCCGCCAGCAGTACACTGCCGCGGTAGCGGGCCGTGAGCTGCTGCCCGCTGCCACTGGCGGCCGTGGCGCCAAACGACCCTGCGTTGGCGAAGTTTACCGTGGCATCGGTACGGCGTACCAGCGGCATCTTCTTAAAAAAATCCGCGATTTGCCCGGCATTCAGGTTGCTTATATCACCGGGGAAATACTCCCCGGTCAGGCCCCCGCTGGCTGCGGCTGCGTTGGTGAGATAAGAGGGCTGACAGCCAGTCGGCTGCGCCCAGGCCCCAAGCCCTGGCAGCATCAGCGCCAGCAGCCAAAAAAGGGTGGACAAGCGTAAGGATATTTTCATAAACGCTACCAACAAAAGGTTAAACAGAAAAACAAGAATGAATATCGGGGTCGTGCGGGCAGCTACGCGGTTTTGCAAAGTACCGTGCTGCCTGCTGCAGATGGGGTTTTTGCTCCGGTAGCGCGTGCCTTGGGGGCTTTGCTGCAGGCAATAGGGCAGGACGTATCTGAACTGGTGGCTAAGGCCGCTTACTGGGGCTACAAAAGCGGGGATAAACGGCTGAGCTTGGTGATTGGGAAACTACTTCTCTCAAGGGTAGTTGGCCGGTGGGCAAGGCCAGCGGCAGCACCAGCGAGGTGCTAAAACGAAGTAGGAATAAAGGCATAAAAACCCGAAAAAGCAGAGTTGCAGCGAATAGGACGGGTAGCGGAAAAGAAATTGGGAATGCTTACTGCGTTATTGCTTCGGGTAGAGCAGCCTGCACTGCCTAAAGGCTTATTGTGGGTCCTAGATGGACAAAATTTGTTTAAGTGCTGATATTCGTAACTGACTGAATGATAACAATGCCATAACGTATGGAAGGCATGCAGTGACATTTTAATCTTACTGCGCTATTTAATGCAAAAAAACGCATCTGCAAATATAGAGTATTTTAGGAGCGTTTGGTATAATTTTATGAAAGAAACAATTTAATCAATTTAATGAAAATTATTGATATTACATGAATTCATTGCCGATTTGTCGACTAATACAATAGGGTCGTCAAATACGTAAATACTAGACGAAGTGCATTCTGGACAACTTATAGAGTGTTCTACCGCTGGGGGCATGTCGCGCCACAGGCGCCATCCAGCGCAGTGTAAAGCTGTAAGCGTTGTGGATTACTTCGCTGATGCCCACCATCGCAGCGCCCGTATCCACATTCA
>JAYSZD010000039.1:0-5787 GCA_043738185.1 Hymenobacter sp.
GTCCAACCAGTTGCAGCGCGACCAGCAGAAAACCATCAAGAAACAGGACGTGGAGGCGCAGGAAACCATTCTGCAGCTCGAAAAGCAGCTGGCCGAAACTCAGGAAAAGCAATACCGCGAAATCGCCAACATCAAGGCCCGCGAGGCGGCCGAAACCGAGAAAGTGCGCCAGGAAGAGCGCCAGAAGGGCGAGAAAGCCCGCATCTCGGCCGACGAGGAAATCAAGGTTTCGGAGCAAAACCGCGACCGCCAAATCCTGGTGGCCGAACGCAACAAGCAACGCACCGACGCCATCGAAACCGAGCGCGTGGAGCAGGCCCGCGCCTTGGAAGTGAACGAGCGGGAGCGCATCGTGGCCCTGGCCCAGATTGAAAAAGAAAAGGCACTGGAAGAAGAGCGCAAGAACATTCAGGGCATCATCCGCGAGCGGATTACGGTGGAAAAAGCCACGGTCATCGAGGAAGAACGCATCAAGGACACCCGCGCCCAGGCCCTGGCCGACCGCGAAAAACTGGTGGCCATCACCAAAGCCAAACAGGAAACCGAGCAGGCCACCATCACCTTCGTCGGCAACGCCGACATGGAAAAGCAGGGCGCCGAATTCCGCGCCAAGCAGTCGCTGATTGACGCCGAGGCCGAGAAAGCATCGGCCGAGCACCGCTCGCAGGCCATCCGCATCATGGCCGAAGCCGACGCCAGCAAAGCCAGCGCCGTGGGCCTGGCCGAAGCCCAGGTGATGCAGGCCAAGGCCGCCGCCCGCCAAAAAGAGGGCGAGGCCGAAGCCAACGTGATGCAGCTCACGGCCACGGCCGAAGCGCAGTCCATTCAGGTGAAAGCCACGGCCCAGGCCGAAGCCGACGAAAAGCTGGGCGTGGTAGCCGCCAAGGTGAACCTGGAAAAAGGCCTGGCCGAGGCCAGCGTGATTGAAGCCAAAGCCGACGCCGACCAGAAGCGCGGCCTGGCCGAAGTAACCGTGAACGAGCAGCGCTTCGCGGTGGAAGCCAAGGGCATCGAAGCCAAGGCCGACGCCATGAAAAAGCTGGACGGCGTGGGCAAAGACCACGAAGAATTCAAGCTGCGCCTCGACAAGGAGAAGTCGGTGGAGCTGGCCCAAATCAACATTCAGAAAGACATTGCCAGCGCCCAGGCCGGCGTAATTTCCGAAGCCCTCAAGTCGGCCAAAATCGACATCGTGGGCGGCGAAACCATGTTCTTCGACCAGATTATCGGCTCCATCACCAAGGGCAAGATGATAGACCGCGCCGTGCATAACTCCGAAGTCCTCGGAACTGTGAAAGACGCTTTCTTCGGCCACGAAGGCAACGGCGGCGACTTTAAGACCAACCTGCGCCGCTTCGTGGACCAGTTCGGCTTGAGCTCCGACGACATGAAGAACCTGAGCGTCTCGGCCCTGCTGCTGCAAATGATGAACAAGGCGGGCGACGAGGCCACGCGCGGCACCATTGCGCAGCTCACCAGCACGGCCGCGGCGCTGGGCATTGGCGATAAGCCGGTGAAGACGCTGCAGCTGTAGTACCCCATCCCCCGGCCCCTTCCCCTCCGGGGGAAGGGGAGCCACTGCGTGCGCCTGCTTGCTCTGTGTTGTTCTGTTCTGTGTTGTTCTACTTGATTAAAAGAGGATATGAATCCTGACGAAAAACCAGAAAGTAGTCGTCAGGCTCCCCTTCCCCCGGAGGATTCCGCGCATCAAGCGGCGAAGGGGCCGGGGGATGGGGTACACCCTTTCGGCATGTACACCACCGACGCCAAGCGTTGGAAAACGTCCCTGAAAGCGTATGCCCAGCACAACCGCAAGAACCCCACTCCTGCCGAAAATCACCTGTGGCAGGAACTGCGGGGCAATAAGCTGGGTGCCCCGTTCCGCCGGCAGCACGCCATCGAATCTTTCATCGTCGATTTCGTGTGTCTGGCCGCTTGGCTCATTGTCGAAGTCGACGGTAGCATTCACGACGAAATCGGCCAAGCGGAATACGACGTGGGCCGCACATACGAGTTGGAAAACTCGGCTATCTAGTGCTCCGCTTCACCACCGAACAAGTGCTGCACAGCACACCCAAAGTTTTACAGACGATTGCCGAGCACCTAACCGCGCTCTACCCAAACTATGAGCCCCGATAACACCTCAACCATAAGCAAAACCACCAGCGCCACCGTGGCACCCCATCCCCCGGAGGGGAAGGGGCCGGGGGATGGGGTACCGGGGCCGGGGACTGGGGTCCAACTCGAAGGCGGCACCTACGAAATCCTGCGCAACCGCCTCCAAAAAAGCGGCGCGGACCTGCGCACTCGCCTCGAAGCCCTGAACGCGGACCGCAAAACCGTGTTTGGCGCCATCGATACCAAGCTGATTGGGACCGGCCGCATTAGCACCGAGAACAACTGCGTGCCGTGGGACATGGTGCCAGTGGGCCGCAATTTTCTGTTTGGCTACAACGTCGTTATCGGCCTGAAAACCGAGGTGGAATTGTCGGATGTTTTTGGGGCGTATTCCTATGCCAGTCACGAGTTCCAGCTGCTGCCGCTGGAACTGATTTCGAACGCGCAATTTGCGGAGGAGTTTCGCAACTTATACAAGTATTACAAGAACACGCAATTCGTAAAATTTGCGGTGCTCGGCAGCCATTTATTTATGGTGTTTCGGGTGGGCAAAAGCGTGAACGATATTAAGACGTTTAAGTGGCTGCTGCAATCTGATACGCTCACGTACATCGACAACCGCAGCGACCACGAATACGGGTTTCCGCCCCAGCACGAGTTTGCATGGAAGCGCACCACGCGCGACATGCAGCGCAGCGGCAAACACCCGCATATCAGCATCGAGGACCGGGTTTTTGTGGAAACCATCCACGGCGACCTCACCATTAAGATTGAAAACAACACGGCCAACGGACGCGGCGTCTACTCCGAACCGGTGGCCGACAAAGACCAGACGCTCGACGATTCGGAGATTTATTACGCCGTGGTCGGCAATATTATTCTGCTAAAAATCCGGCCCTATCAGGAGCAGGAATATCGGTATTTTCTTTATAACGCCAAGCTGCAAACTGCCCAGCGGCTGGATGCCTTGGCGGAAGCCTGCGTACTGCTGCCCGACAACCAGGGCCTGATATTTCCGCACGGGTTTTACCTGCAAACCGGCGAGGGAAAACTGTTCGAAAAGGGGCTGCGCGATATGCTGTTTGAGAAGCGGATTGTGTCGCCGAACGGGGAGGATTTCCTGTACGTTTTCTTCAACAAAGAGCAGGGCGCGTACCTGCTGCTTTCGTATAATATCATCGCGCAGCGGGTCGACAATCCCATCAGCTGCCACGGCTACGCGCTGTTTGAGAACGGCGAGCTGTGCTACTTCCGCAAGGACGACGAGCCCAAGAAGCACCACGCGGTGCAAATCTGGCAGACGCCCTACGTAGCACCCGATTTTGAGCTGCCGGTCACCTCCAATTCTTACCTCTACAAGCTGGGCAACAAGGAAATTGTGCGGGCCATGTCGGAGGCCCAGGAAGTGCTGACGCTGCTGGCCAAAGACGACAGCTACGCCGGCCTCTATCTGGATTTGATTCGCCTCACCACCACCCTCACCGACACTTACCACTGGCTGCGCGAGCCCGCCGTCCAGGCCCTGGCCGAGCCGCTGCGCGATATTCAGCAGGCGGCCAACGCGGCGGTGGAGGAGTTCGAGAAGGTGCTGAGCATCCGCAAAAGCACGGGCGCCGAAACCCAGCGCGTGCTGGCCAAAGCCGACGAGCTGACCGGCCGCATCAGGCGCACCGCAGCCACCGATGTGAACGAATACGTGCAGCTGCTGGCCGAGCTGCGCGGCGTGCGCGGCGAGGTTATTTCCCTGAAAGAGCTGCGCTACGTGGAGCTGACCACCGTGGAAAAAGCCGCCGCCGAGCTGGAGCAAACCAGCAAGGACGTGGCCGCCCAGACGGTGGAATTCCTGCTGAAGGACGACGCGCTGAAACCCTACGCGGTGCGGGTGCAGGCCATTGCCAACGCCATCGAGAAGGTGCAGAAAGTGGCCGAGGCCAACGAGCTGGAAAAGCAGGCCAACGCGGTATCAGGCGAGTTGGAATTGCTGATTGAAGTGGTAAGCAACCTGCCGATGGAGGACCCCACGCAGACCACGCGCATCATCGACAACATCTCGACGATTTACGCCAGCTTCAACCAGATTCGGGCGGCCCTCAAGCGGCGGCGGCAGGCCTTGGCCGGCACCGAAGCCCAGGCCGAATTCACGGCCCAAATCAAGCTGCTCGACCAGGCCTTGGTGAACTACCTCGACCTGTGCGACGTGCCCGCCAAGTGCGACGAGTACAGCACCAAGCTCATGGTGCAGCTGGAAGAATTGGAAGGCAAATTCCCGGAGTTCGACCAGTTCCTGAGCCAGCTGGCGGGCAAGCGCGAGGAAGTATCGGAGGCGTTTGAGTCGCGCAAGGTGAGCCTGGTGGAAGCCCGCAACCAGCGCGCTTCGGCCCTGCTGCAATCGGCGGAGCGCATTCTGAAAGCGGTGCAAAACCGCCTGGGGCGCTTCGAAACCGTGGCCGACATCAACGGCTATTTCGCCTCCGATATGCTGGTGGAAAAGGTGCGCCAGACCGTGCAGAACCTGCTCGACCTCGGCGACCCGGTGAAGGCCGACGACATCCAGAGCCGCCTGAAAACGGTGAAGGAAGACGCCGTGCGCCAGCTCCGGGACCGCGCCGAGCTGTTCACCGACGGCGGCCAGGCCCTCAAGTTCGGCCCCTACGCCTTCACCGTGAACACCCAGCCGCTGGAGCTGACCGTGGTGCTGCGCGACGGCGACCTGCACTACCACCTCACCGGCACCAATTTCTTCCAGAAAATAACCGACCCCGCCGTGCTGGCCGCCCGCGCCGTGTGGGACCAAACGGTGGTGTCGGAAAACGCCGACGTATACCGCGCCGAGTACCTGGCCTGGCTGATTCTGCAGGCCGCCCAGCACCCCGCGCCCGCCCACAACGGCCTGCCCGCCGTGCTCTCGCTGGCCGAGCTTTCGCACCTCACCGTGCTTGAGCTGACCGCGCACGTCCAGCAATTCATGGCCCCGCGCTACGCCGAGGGCTACCTCAAAGGCGTGCACGACCACGACGCGGCCCTGCTGCTCGAAGCGCTGGTGCGCCTCACCCGCACCGCCGATTTGCTGCGCTACTCCGCCACGGCACGCGCCGCCGCCGCGCTCTACTGGCACGGTTTCACGGGCCGCAAGAAGAAAGCGGCCTGGCAGCACCAGCTGCAAGGCATCGGCGTGCTGCTCCAGGTATTTCCCGACTCGCGGGAATTCGACAGCTTGAAGGCCGAACTACAAGTTGCAGTAGAGGAATTTGCGGCGGGCACCGGCCTTTTCGCGCTGCCCGAAGTAGCCGAGGCGGGCGAGTACTTATTCTATGAGCTGACTCGTGGCGAGACGTTCGTCATTTCCAGCGAAGCGGCGGACTTGTACCTACAATTTCAGCAGTCGCTGAAGGAGCGCAACGCCACGGAACAGTACGAGACTTCGATAGCTGCGCTGGCCGACCAGCCGGCCGCGCAGTTTCAGCTGGTGCGGCAGTGGGTGCGGGCGTTTTTGCGGGCACACCCCACCCCCAACCCCTCCCCTCCGGGGGAGGGGGTCCCCACGCCTGGGGTCCACGAGTCTGCCGTACTACTCCTAACCGCGTCCTTCGACCCCGCTCGCATCGTCCGCACGCCGCTGCGCGAAACCCTCTCCGGCCTGCAGGGCTCTCATGCCCGGATTCACGAGCG
>JAYSZD010000040.1:0-5785 GCA_043738185.1 Hymenobacter sp.
GCAGCGGCTTTCACCATGGCGTACTCGCCGCTCACGTTGTAGGCCGTCACGGGCAGGTGGGTGCGCTCCTTAATGGCGTGAATCACGTCCAGATAGCTCAGGGCGGGCTTTATCATCACCATGTCGGCCCCTTCAGCCTCGTCGAGGGCCAGCTCGCGCAGGGCTTCGCGCTTGTTGGCGGGATTCATCTGGTAGCTCTTCTTGTCGCCCTTTTTCGGGGCCGAATCCAGGGCGTCACGAAACGGGCCGTAAAACGCCGAGGCGTACTTGGCCGTGTAGCTCATGATGCTCACATGCTGGAACGCATTCTCATCGAGCACCTGCCGAATCCAGGCCACGCGGCCGTCCATCATGTCACTGGGCCCGATAATGTCGGCACCGGCGCGGGCCTGCGCCAGGGCCATCTGACCCAGCACTTCCAGGGTCGCGTCGTTGAGAATTTCGCCCGATTCGGCGTCCACCACACCGTCGTGCCCGTCGCTGCTGTAGGGGTCCATGGCCACGTCGGTCATCAGCACCACGTCCGGAAACTGGCGCTTGATGTCGGCCACGGTCTTCAGATAAAGCCCTTCCGGGTTGGCCGATTCCCTGGCCAGCCGGTCCTTCAGACTGTCGTTGATACTGGGAAAGGGCGCAAAGGTTTTAATGCCCAATTCCACGCATTGCCCCACTTCGTCAATAATTCTATCAGCCGAATACCGGTAGATGCCCGGCATTGATTTCACTTCCAGCGCCTGGTTCTGGCCTTCGATGAGAAACAGAGGAAAGATGAAATCGTGGGTGGTGAGGCGGGTTTCCTGCACCATGTCGCGGATAACTTCGGACTTGCGGTTGCGGCGGGGGCGGTGAGTGGGGAGCATAAAATCAGCGTAACGGGCTGGGCCCGAAAATCAAAAGGTGATGGAATGAGCGTGTCTGAACAAGTGGCACGGAGCTGCAAAGTTCACCCCAGCCCTTGGATTACCGCCCAAATGGGTCAACGTAAGCCACCAGCACGGCCACGGCGGCCAGCCCGGCCACAATGGCCCACACCAGCCCGCCCCCGCTCAGCACCAGTCCAAGTATTGCTACGGGAAGGGCGATGAGGCCCAGCACGCCCAGGACCGTGGTGCCCAGCCCTACCTCTGCGGTTGCCTGCGGCCGGCGCAGCCACTGTCGGCTATGCCCCGCTGCCGGTGCGGGCGTCAGCACCACAGCCGCACCGCTGGCCACGAAAGGCTGTTTCGCTGGCTTTGGTGGCACGACACGGAACGTTTTGTTCACCAACCCAGCCGCTGGGCGTGGCTGAGGCGCCGTGGCCAGCGGCGTCGTCGCTGGCGGAGCCTCGGTCGCCGCCGCCGGTGGGGACATCAGTACGGCCGGCAAATGGCGCGGTGGCGCCTGAAACGAAAAGCTGGACCGGCTGCTCTGGCAGCTGCTGGCTAAGCCAGCCGAAACCGCTAAAAAGCATAAAAACCGCAAGCGAACGAAACGAAGGCGCGTAGTAAAAACCATAGAGAAGTTGGGGAATAGAAGCTGCGTTGGGCTTTACGAATGTGCGCCCGTTT
This sequence comes from Hymenobacter sp., assembly GCA_043738185.1. Taxonomy (GTDB): domain Bacteria; phylum Bacteroidota; class Bacteroidia; order Cytophagales; family Hymenobacteraceae; genus Hymenobacter. The sequence goes on from JAYSZD010000040.1 coordinate 1,548, forward strand.
CCGCTATGTTGCCGCCAGCTTTTCGGCGGCCCGCCAGCCAGTGCCGGCGCCCAGCGCTACGCCCATGCCATTGCAGCGCACGGCGGCCAGTACGCCCGGCCGCACCCAATCCACAATCGGAGCCAGCGCCGGCCCAAAACCCATTACACCACTCCAGCGGTAGTCGATTCGGGGGCGTTGGCCGGGCAAAATCACGTCGTGCAACAGGTTTTCAAGGTAGTGCTGCACGGTGGGCGTGAGGCCGGGCACCGTGGTTTTTTCCGCCCCAAAATCGAGGTTGCGCCCGCCGCCCAGCAACATGCGGTGGTCCGGGAGTTGCCGGAAATAGGCGTAGCCGTGGTCGTAGTGGAACGTGCCGGGCAGGCGCACACCCGGTAGCGGCTCGGTCACCAGCACCTGGCCGCGGCCGGGCACGATGGCGAGCTCCGGCAGCAGCTCGGTAGCAAAGGCATTGGTGGCCAGCAGCACCTGGCTGGTTTCGATGGTGGCGCCGTTGGCGAGCCGCAGCAGGTGCTGGCCATTGGGCGCAGTTTCCAAGGCTGTTACCGCGCTGTTGGTGAGCACGGGCACCTCTGCGGTCCAGGTGCGGATGAGCAGGGCGCGCATCATCCGGCCGGCATCGAGGCTGCCCTCCGCTTCGTTTTTAAGCAAGGTGCCCACGCCCCGAAAGCCAAACCGGCCAGCTTCCGTGCTGGCATCCCGGAAGGTGCGCGGGTGGCCCGTGATTGCCGCCAGCAGGTTGTTGAAGTAGCTGATTTTTTCCAGGCATTCGCCGGCCAGCGCGGCTTCTTCGTGCCGGAACAGCTCATAGCCGCCCACGGGCTGGTAGTCCAGCGCGGCGTCGCCCACCAATTCGCGCAGCCGGGCCAGGCCCTCGTGCCGGGCAGCCACCACCGCTTCCAGGTTGCCGCGCTTCTCCTGCTCAATTAATTCCGAAATCGACCCGAAGCAGGCGAAACCGGCGTTTTTGGTGCTGGCGCCGCTGGGCAGCGCGCCGCGCTCCAGCACCACCATGCGCCAGTCCGGCCGGCGCTGCTTCAGGTACAGCGCTGCTGTCAGGCCCACCAGTCCCGCCCCGATAATGACCACATCGGCTGGGCCGAAGAAGGACTGGTGCTCCCAGTACGATAGATTGGTGTCGGGCATGAGGACCTCAAAAAAACTGTCATCCTGGCTTGCGAAGGACCTTATCACCTCTGAACGTACTGTTCTGTCGTGATAAGGTCCTTCGCAAGCTCAGGATGACAGAAGGCTCAGAAGGCCATTATCACTTCCTCGATAACATCACAGGCTTCGTGCAGCTGCTCCTCCGTAATCACGAGCGGCGGGGCAAAGCGGATGATGTCGCCGTGCGTGGGCTTGGCCAGCACGCCGCGCTCCATCAGCGTCACGCACACGTCCCAGGCCGTGCGGCCGTCGGCGGCGGGCACAATCACCACGGCATTCAGCAAACCTTTGCCGCGCACCAAATCCACGGTTTCGGGGCGTTGGGCCTGAATCTGACGCATCCGCCCCCGGAAAATCTCGCCCAGTCGGGCCGCGTTGTTAGCAAGCTTTTCATCAATTAACACATCCAATGCGGCGCGCATCACGGCGCAGGCCAGCGGGTTGCCGCCAAACGTGGAGCCGTGCTGGCCGGGCTGAATGGTGAGCATGATTTCATCGTTGGCCAGCACCGCCGATACGGGCAGCACGCCGCCGCTCAACGCCTTACCTAAAATGAGCACATCAGCGTGCACGGCTTCGTGGTCGCAGCACAGCAGCTTGCCGGTGCGGCCCAGCCCGGTCTGGATTTCGTCGGCGATAAACAACACGTTGTGCGCCCGGCACAGCGCCGCCGCCTGGGCCAGGTAGCCCACGGCCGGTACCATCACGCCCGCTTCGCCCTGAATCGGCTCCACCATAAACGCACATACATGCGGGTCTTTCAGCGCTTCTTCCAGCGACTCAACATCGTTGTAGGGCACCACCTGGTAACCCGGCATGTAGGGCCCGAAACCGCCCGTGCTGTCGCCGTCGGTGCTGAAGGAAATGATGCCCGTGGTGCGCCCGTGGAAGTTGTGCTCGGCCACCAGAATGCGGGCCATGTTCGGCGCGATGCCCTTCTCCTGGTAGCCCCACTTGCGGGCCAGCTTCAGGGCAGTTTCCACGGCTTCGGCCCCGGAGTTCATCAGCAGGGCCTTGTCGTAGCCAAACAACTCGCAAAGCTGCTTCTCGGCCGCTCCCAACTGGTCGTTGAAAAAAGCCCGCGACGTGAGCGTAAGCTGCTGGGCCTGCTTGGTGAGGGCCTCAATAATGCGCGGGTGGCAGTGGCCCTGGTTCACGGCCGAGTAGGCCGACAGGAAGTCGTAGTAATGCTTGCCGTCCACGTCCCACAGGTGCACGCCTTCGCCCCGGTTCAGTACTACGGGCAGGGGGTGGTAATTGTGGGCGCCGTATTGGTCTTCGAGCTGCATCAGCTGCTCGGCGCGGCTGGAGGTGGCGGTTTGCATAAACAGGTGGGAATAGTAGGTGAGGCCCGAAATTACGATTTTTTGAGCCGTGAGGGCAAATTCAGTTTATCGAAAGGGCAAGTTTTCCAGTTGGCGGGCGGTATCGCGGTAGCGGCCCACGTAGTTGCCTTCTTCGCGGCCGCCGGCGCGCAGCAGGGTCCAGTCTACCACGGCGGCTTCCGGAAAACTCACGGGCAGCGGCTCCGCCGGGCTGGCCGTGTTGGCCTCCTCCGGTAGCAGCAGGGCCTGCACCATGTTGCCGCGCCAGCCCAGCACCCGCGCCGACGCTGGCCGAAAACTTGTGTCCGAGGCCATCACCCGCACCATGACTAAGAGCTGGTCGCCCTGGGGCAGCCCGGCCTGAAACCGTTTTTTGGCCTGCGGCAGGGTGCGTTGCGCTTCCCGAATGGGAGCGGCAAAAGCTGTTTCGTCGCGGGCCAGGGCAGGGCGCAGGTCGCCCGGCACCGAGGCCGCGGTGAGCACCACCGGGCGCACATCCTGGGCTACCACTGCCGGAGCCTGTAACCACGCCGCGCCCACCAGCAGCGGCAACACAAAACAGGGGGATGAATTCATAGCGAATAACCGAATGTGATGCCACAAGATAGTGCCGGGCGTTCTTTCAACGCGGCCGGCTGTAACTTTGATTCCGCGATGCCAACTCCCGTTCCTCAGCCGCTGCAGCCCGGCGATTTTTATTACACGCCCGAGGGCTACCTCGTCTTCACCGAGCAGTACCACCGGCGCCGGGGCAGCTGCTGCCAGAGCAGCTGTCGGCATTGCCCCTGGAATTTTAGGCCCAAAACAGGCCGTCAGGGCGCATCCGGGCAGAAATAGCGTGCGGTGCTTGGTGAATGCCAGACTTATGCCGATATTTGCGGCCCGTTTCCCTGCATTGTAATTTTTTAACCCTCCGATATTATGGCCCGTGTTTGTGATTTGACCGGCAAGCGTACCCGCGTTGGTAACAACGTATCGCACTCGAACAACAAGACCAAGCGCAAGTTCTACCCGAACCTGCAGAAAAAGCGCTTCTACATCCCCGAGCAGGACGCTTGGGTAACCTTGAAAGTAGCCACGTCCACCATCCGCACCATCAACAAGAACGGCATCATGTCGGTATTGAAGAAGGCCAAGGAGCAGGGCTTCATTGTTTACTAGATTTCAGTGATTGGTAGCGAGTGCGGGCAGAGCCGCTAGGCCACGGTCTGTCAGCTCGTTGCCCGTCCACCGCGTTACCAGATACGCCAAGCCAGCGCCGATACGTTTGCCCCTCAGGCAATTGTATCGGCGCTGGCTTTGTTTGTTGGTGGTGATTTGACTACGATGCGGCTTTTTTTACTCTCTTGTTTGCCGGCGTTTTTGCCCGTTCGGCGTACGGTCCAGTTGGTTTTTTTGGGCTGCCTGCTGCTGGCAGGTTTGGGGGCCGAAGCGCAAATGCGGCATCCATTCCCGAGCCACTCACGGCGGCTGCGGTGCCCGCCCGGCCCACCGATTTTCTTTCGCCCGCCTTCCACAAGCAGCGGCGGGAACTGCTGCGCGCCCAGTCGCCAGCCAAAGGTGTAGCCGTGCCGTTTGCCGCGCCGGTGCGGAACCGTGCCGATAATGTTGACTTTATCTACCACCAAAACCCCGGTTTTCAGTGCCTCGCCGGCTACGGTGAGCCCGATGCCGTGCTGCTGCTTTTCAAGGAGCCGCGTACCGTGGGCGGGCAGGTGGGCGTCACCGAAGCGCTGTTTACCCAGC
>JAYSZD010000041.1:0-5784 GCA_043738185.1 Hymenobacter sp.
AATGATGAAACTGGCCTACACTGCCGCCGACGAGCTGGCCAAGGAAGGCATCGAAGCCGAAGTTATCGACCTGCGCTCGGTGCGCCCCATCGATTACGACACCCTGATAGCCTCGGTAAAAAAGACCAACCGCATGGTGGTTATCGAAGAAGCTTGGCCGCTGGCCAGCATTTCGAGCGAGCTGGCCTACATGGTGCAGCGACGCGCCTTCGATTTCCTCGACGCTCCGGTTATCCGCATCACCTGCGCCGACGTGCCCCTGCCCTACGCGCCCACCCTCATCGAAGCCTCGCTACCCAACGTGGCCCGCGTGGTGAAAGCCGTGAAGGAAGTGACATACGCCAAGGCGTAACCCCAATCAGTTTTGAATGCGAGCGCCCCGGCAGTGAATTCTGTCGGGGCTTTTTGATGCTTTACACTTTTAGCATTGATGCAAAGGCGCCTTAGATTATCTTAGCCAAAGCTCACGGCTTGAGGCTCAAAGCGTACAGCTGATTACTCGCTCATTCCTGCGGGGCCTCGCTGGGCGGGCGCCGCTGCCGGGCCGTGGATTCGGAAAGCTGCCAGCAGCCCCACAGCCACGCCACGCCAAGGCCCAGCACCGCAGCCCGGCGCAGCGGCCCGCCCAGCCCGCGCCACCATGCCACCGGCTGCCACGCGCCCGCCACGCCCGTAAGCATCAGCAAGTGTAGCGGCAGCAGAAACCGGCATTCCATGAGGGTGGGCAACACGAGCAGGCACGGCAGCAGCAACGCCAGCAGCGCGGCACCTTGGCCCGAACCAGTTGCTTCGTGCGACCGGCTTTTGCGGCGACGCCACCCGGCGCGGGCCGCCAGCCACGCTCCGATTCCCAGCAGGCCGTAATTCAGCAAGCGCAGCCCGGTTTGGCCCGGCGGGTGCAGCCGGCGCGGATAAGGCGTGGGGAAACGCAGGTCGAGGCCATTGAAAAGGTGGCGCGCGTACCGCCAGCCAGTGCCGAAAGGGTGTTGCCAGACGTGTTTCAGGTATTGCCCGTAGCTGGCGAAGCGCCCGCCCGGCTCCTGCAGCAGCAGCTGCTGGCCAGCCGGGTCGGCATAGAGCAGCGAGCGGGGAATTTCCGGTATCAGGCTCGATTCGTAGCGTTGAAAACGCGTGCCCCAGTTCAATTGCCGGAGGTAGAGCGGCGGGCTACCGTGCCGGCCGGCCAGCACCAGCGGCGTGTGCTGCCGGAAATGCTGCCGGTTGATAAGCCACTGGGGCAATAGCACCAGCGCCAGGCCCACTGCCAGCCCCGCTACGCGCGTCCATCGCACCGCATTGGGCCAGCGCGCTCCCCACAGCAGCCACAGGCAGCCGGGCAACGCCGCCACGTACACCGGCCGAATGTTGAGGGCCGCCGCCAGACAAAGACCGCCCATAAACGCTCCCCTCCACCCCGGCCGCCCCAACGCCACCAGGGCCAACAGCAGCAGCGTAAGCGCCGGCATGTCGCTCAGGGTAAAATTGAAGTAGTCGCGCCAGAAGATAAATGCTAAGCCTACCAGCAACAGCCAGCGCGCCCCGGCCAGCGAGCGGCCTGCCACCTGCGCCCACAGCCGCGGAATAGCCACGCCAAAGAGCAGCGCCGCCCAGCCGGCCCCCAGCACCTGCGCCCCGGTCAGCATCGAGCATCCGGTGAGGCGGCACAACGCCCGCGCCGGCAGTATCAGCAGCGGGCCCAGGTAGCCCCGCAGCGGGTCATCGAACCGCAGCAGGGAAAAGCCGCCGCCCCGCGTGAACTTCAGCGACAACTCCCAGTATTCAGCGGCATCGAACCGGAACTGGCCCACAGTGTAGCCGCTCAGTGGCAGGTAGGCGGCGTAGAGGGCCAGTACCAGCAAAAACCGCCACCGGGTGGTTGCCGCTACCACGGTTCGGGCGCGGGAGCGGGCAGGAAATCATCGAGCGAAACGTCGCTAAACGGCAGGTCGCGCAAAATATACCGGGGCTGCATCGCCAGGTGCCGTTGCGTGCTGGCCGACGCGGAGAAGCCGGCCACTACTACCACCACGTAGCTCGCCAGTACGCCTAGGCGCCACCGCCGCCCTGCCACGCGCCACCACTGCAGCGGAGCGGCGCCAAAAACGACCGCCGCACTCAGCAACAGGTGCAAGGGCAGCAGAAACCGGCACTCAATGGCCGTGAGCAAGGTGATAAGGCAGGGCACCAGCAAGGCCAGCACCACCAGGGCCGGGCGCAGCCAGGTCTGACTAACCCGCGGCCACTTCCGCACGAATAGCGCCAGCAAACCGCTCCAGATGAGGCCATAATTCAGCAGCGCCAATGGCCATGAAAGCCCATACACATCAAGTATATAGGGCGTTGCGTACTGAATATCCAGCCCATTAAAAAGATGACGCAGCCACACGCCCAGGGCGCGCCACGGCCGGTGCACGCACAGCTGCACGTACTGGCTGGCTTCGGTAAAAGTAGTGAGGCCGGTGGAGGCAAATAAGGCTTTGCCCCGCTGGTCCTCGAAACGCATGCTGGCCAACGGGTAACTGTGGCCCACATTGGTTTCGTATTTCTGCATTTCCAGGCCCCAGCCCAGCTGTTGCAGAAACAAATTGGGCTCGTCGGGCATGCTGGTGAGTACCCACGGCGACCAGCTGCCCACGTGAAAATGGTTGCTGTAGGCCTGCGGTGCCATCACCACAGCCATGCCCACTGCCAGCACGGCGGCGCGGGCCCCGCCCCACCAGCGGGGCCGCCCCGCAGCGGGCAGCAGCACCAGCAGCCCAATGGCCGGAATGGCGGCCTGATACACCGGGCGCATGTTCACGGCCGCCGCCAGCGCGATACCGGCCACCAGACAGCTGGCCAGGCCCCGACCACGCAGCAAACCAATCAAGGCGATGCCAATGGCCAGCAGGGCCGGAAAATCGGTCAGGCAAAAGTTGAAATAGTCGCGCCACAGGGCAAACCCCAGCGCGGCAAATAGCAGGCGGCGGCCCAGCGACACGGGCACACCGCCTTTCACGGTGTACCATAGCACCGGGCCCGCCCAGCCAAATACGGCCGCCGCGTTGGCGGCGCCCAACAGCCGGCACAGGTCCATAACCGTCCACCCGTAATTGACCGACAGCCGCGTGAGAGGTGCCAGCAGCAGCGGGAAAAAGTAGCCCCGGATGGCATTGAAGTACGAGAGGAAGGCGAAACTGCCCGTGGAAAAGTACTTTTCGCCAAACAGCCAGTAGCCTTCCGCGTCATAGTACTGCTTGGTGTACTCGGTGGTGGGCAGGTACACCAGGTAGACGATGAATATAATTAGCACGGCAACCAGGGTCGGGTGGCGCCCCACCCAATCCCACCAATTCTTCAACCAAGCTACTTTACGCATACCTTGCTACCCGTTACGACCCTGAGGCCGTACACTTGCTGTAAATAGCCCAAAGCTACGCCACCGCCACCTTTGCCCTCCCGATGAATCATCGCCTCCACCTCAAACTCGAACAATTGGAACGCGCCACCGAGCGCCTGCTGGCTTCGGCCGAAGCCCTGGGGCCGGACAGCGCCAAGGCACCCGCCGCGGGCCAGTGGTCGGCCACGCAGGTGGTGCACCACCTGCTGTTTATCGAAACCAACATTATCCAGTACATTCAGAAGAAAATGCAGGCCGAGGAGCTGCTGCCCAAAGTTGGGCTTTACACCCGGCTGAAGGCCCGTTTTGTGCGCCTGCTGCTGCGCGTTCCCGGTTTTAAGTTTAAGGCGCCGCGCGGTGTGGCCACCCTCACCGATACCGGCGACGTGCCCACGCTGCCCGAGCTGCGGGAAACCTGGCTGGCCTCGCGCCGCCAACTCGAACGCCTGCTCAACGAGTTTCCGGGCCGGCAGATGAACCGGGCCATTTTCCCGCATCCCCGCTCCGGCAAGATTACCATCGGACAGGTAATGGACTTTTTGCTCGACCACCTGCTGCACCATCAGCAGCAGGTAGGCCGCATTACCAAGGCATTGCGGCCCACTACGCCGGTTATGGCAAAGTCCTGAGTTGAGCCGTTGGCCACCAGAGGCAACCGTCTTACCTTCCTAAAAAGTCATGCCTCGGCTGCGCTCAGCCTGACGGCCTGGTAACTGCGCCAACTTGTGCGCGGCTGCCTAGCGGGCGGCCGGTTCGTAACTCGGCATCGAGCTGAACGCGGCGGCGAGTTCGGCGGGAGGTAGAGTGAGCTTGCGGCGGTCGAGGTCGAGCCAGGCCCCATCGACGGAAACGGTAGCGGCCACCAGACCGTCGGCCTTGTAAATGGTGTGGACGATGGACCAGCGCGAGCCGTCGGCACTGGCTGAAGCCAGGCGGCCATCGACGCGAATTTCTTCGCCGATTCCGATTTCCTTAAGGAATTTGGTTTCTTCCCGAAACAGAATCGGGCCGAGGCGCAGCTCGGCGAATTTGGCCACGCCGTAGCCCCATTGGGCCAGCAGCACCACCCGATGGTCGGCGGCGTAGTCGGCGTAGGCAGAGTGGCGCATGTGGCCGTTGGGGTCCATGTCGGCCCAGCGAGTGCGATAAGTAATGGCGTTGGTCATTCGAAAGGAAAGTAAAAACAAGGAATTGGTACAGCGAAACGGCATTAACGCTACTGCGACTCTAGCCCAACGGCGTGAGGCGCACCAGGTACTGCTCGTCGTCGTCCTCGCCCAGAAACTCGGCGCTGTAGCCGGCGGTTTCGGCGGCGTCGTTGAGCAACGCCGCATCCACGAACAGCCAGGGAAAGGAAGCGCCGGTTTTGCCGGCGTAGCTCAGCGAATACTCTACTTCGCCGTAGTACGGGCCGTTCAGGTTCAGCATCAGCGCACCATCCTCGTCCTCATAGAGGTAGCGCACATCCGACGAGGTGGCCAAAATCTGGCCGCCGGGAGCCAGCAGCGTGCGCGCATGAGCCAGAAACCGGTCGAGTCCCTCCAGTGTACCAGTGAGGCCAAGGCCGTTCATGAGCAGCAGCAGGGTATCGTAGGGCAGCTCGGTGGCGGGCAGCGGGTCGAATACGTCGTGGCGGGCCACGGTGCGCACGCCGCGCTCGGTCATCACCTGGGCGGCCCCGCCCGATTCGTCCACGGCTTTCACCTCGAAGCCCCGGCTTTGCAGCTCCAGGCTGTGGCAGCCGGCGCCCGCGCCCAGGTCGAGCACGCGGCCCCGGCACTCGTCGAGGGCCAGGCGTTCTAATTCAGGCATTAGCAGCAGGGTGCGAAAAAAATACGCGGCCGGCAGGGGTTCGTCATCGGCCACGTTGCAATGCACGATGAGCGCCGCATCGGCATTGCCGTGGTGGTAGGCCAGCAGGGCCTGGCCCAGAACATCGGGGGCGGTGGTCGTTGTCATGAAGGAATACGGTACTGGAATGAAGGCAAAAGAGGTACTGAAGCGGCGGCGCCACCGTTTCGGACCCGAAAAGTACCCAAAACTTCGCGGTAGCTTCAGGCGTTTGGCAGTCAGCACTTGTATTTCCTGCCGCTATGCTTCCCAAAAAACTCCGCAAAGGTCAGCTACCCACCAAAATCTGCCTCACCTGCGGGCGGCCCTTCGAGTACCGCAAAAAGTGGCGGGCCAACTGGGACGAAGTGAAATACTGCGGCGAGCGCTGCCAGCGCAACCGGCCGGCGGCAACGCCCCCGGCCGCCTAAGGCAACGCCGCCGCCTGTATCCTTTCGGCGGCGGAAGCCGTTCTGCAACCGGGCTAATGCTGCCCCCTCACCTCTCTCCCCGCATCATGGCATCCAACCTCGACTATCTTGACCCGGCCCTCATCCCCCTGCAGGAAAAGGCCG
>JAYSZD010000042.1:0-2337 GCA_043738185.1 Hymenobacter sp.
GAAGTCGCGGATGCTGTCAGAGCCGCCGAAGAGGCTGCACAGGCGGTCGAAGCCGAAGGCGAGGCCGCCGTGGGGCGGCGCGCCGTACTCGAAGGCGTCGAGCAGGAAGCCGAACTGGGCCTGGGCTTCTTCGGGCGAGAAGCCGAGCAGCGAGAACATGCGGGCCTGCACGGCGCGGTCGTGGATGCGGATGGAGCCGCCGCCAATTTCCACGCCGTTTATCACGAGGTCGTAGGCGTTGGCGCGGGTCTGGCCGATGGTGGCGGGCGAGTCGAGCAGGGCCAAATCCTCCGGCTTGGGCGAAGTAAAAGGGTGGTGCATAGCGAAGTGACGGTTTTCCTCCTCGCTGAATTCGAGCAGCGGAAAGTCAATCACCCACAGCGGCGAGAATGAGTTGGGGTCGCGCAGACCGAGGCGGCGGCCCATTTCGAGGCGCAGCTCGCTCATGGCTTTGCGGGTTTTGGCTTCGGGACCGGCCAGCAGCAGGATAAGGTCGCCGGGGTTGGCGTGGAAGGCGGCGCTCCACTTCTGCAACTCGTCCTGCGAGTAGAACTTATCGACGGAGGATTTTACCTGGCCGTCGGCCTCTACGCGGGCGTAGATGAGGCCGGTGGCACCAATCTGCGGGCGTTTCACGAAGTCGGTCAGCTCGTCGAGCTGCTTGCGGGTGTAGGCGGCGCAGGTGGCGGCGTTGATGCCCAGCACCAGCTCGGCGCTGTCGAAGACGGGGAAGCCCTGGCCCTTCACCGTCTCGGTGAGGTCGGCGAACTTCATTTCGAAGCGGGTATCGGGCTTGTCGTTGCCGTAGTCGCGCATGGCGTCGGCGTAGGTCATACGGGGCACGGTGGGAAAATCGAGGCTTTTGATTTCCTTGAACAGGTAGCGTACCAGGCCCTCGAACATGTCGAGGATGTCTTCCTGGGTCACAAAGGCCATTTCGCAGTCAATCTGCGTAAATTCGGGCTGGCGGTCGGCGCGCAGGTCTTCGTCGCGAAAGCACTTCACAATCTGAAAATACCGGTCAAAACCCGACACCATCAACAGCTGCTTGAACGTCTGGGGCGACTGCGGCAGGGCGTAGAACTCGCCGGGGTTCATGCGCGAGGGAACCACGAAGTCGCGCGCGCCTTCGGGCGTGCTCTTGATGAGGACGGGCGTTTCGACTTCGATAAAATCCTGGCCATCAAGGTAGCGACGCACGGCCTGGGCCATTTTGTGGCGTAGCATTAGGTTGTTGCGCACGGGGGTGCGGCGCAGGTCGAGGTAGCGGTACTTCATCCGCAGGTCGTCGCCGCCATCGGTGTCGTCTTCGATGAGGAAGGGCGGCAGCTTGGCGGGGTTCAGAATTTCGACCTTCTCGGGGCGGATTTCGATGCCGCCGGTGGGGATTTTATCGTTTTTAGAGTAACGCTCGGCTACTTTGCCGGTCACTTGCAGCACAAACTCGCGGCCGAGCGTGCGGGCGGTTTCGCGCACGGTTTCGGCCTCTACGCCTTCTTCGAGGGTGATTTGGGTGAGGCCGTACCGGTCGCGCAGGTCAATCCAGAGAATGCCGCCTTTGTCGCGGGTGCGCTGCACCCAACCGCAAAGGGTAACGGTTTGACCGGTGTGTTCGGGGCGAAGTTCGCCGCAGGTGTGGGTACGTAGCATGGACCGCGGATTTAACGAATTTTAGCAGATTTAACGGATTTTTCTGGGGGTCCGCTTTTTTGTGCGAAGGTAGCTACTGCGCGGGCGGGGGCGAAATCCAAACTTTGGTACGGGATATGCAAAGGGCTGTGGCAAGTACGTTTCGTATCCCTTCAAGCCTTACTTCGCTCATGAAATTTCTTCCCTCCTTCGCACTGGCCACCGCGCTGCTGTTTGCTGGCACTGCCCAGGCCCAAACTAAAATCAAAACCAAAAGCAAGGCCGACGAGTCGGGCACCGTCGTCAAATCCAAAAGTTCGGCCGACGCCGTAACGCTGGATGGCCCCATCAAACGCATCGAAACGCTCTCGGGCATCGACGTGTTTCCCAAGCCCCAATCAACCAGCATTTTGCTGAGCTTCACGCAGCAGTTCAGCAAGCCCGGCACGCTGGTGATGACCGATTACAAGAAAAAGGTCATTTATCAGACCGTCCTTGACCCCGTCACCAGCACCGGCGCCCCGGTGGACCTGGGCCGCATTCCGGCCGGCACCTATCTGGTAGAAGCCAAAACCGGCAACTACGTATACTGGAAGAAAGTGCGCATCAAATATCCGGTGGCCCGCCGCTAGTTTTTGGTCCTCGTTGCGGCTCCAGTAGGTCATGCAGAGCGCCGCGAAGCATCTTGCCCGCCACCACTAATCCTTT
>JAYSZD010000043.1:0-2336 GCA_043738185.1 Hymenobacter sp.
CAGCACGCGTTCCAGTTGGCTGAGGTCAAATGGGGCCGCGGTGCTGAGCTGGTGGCTGCCCACAAAGGCGCGGGCGTCCTGCTCCAGGTCCTCGAAATAGTTGTCGTGCATTTCCTGAAACGAGCGCAGCGCGGCCAGAAAAAGGTGTTCCTGGCGCATCTCGTAGTTGCGCGCTATTTCGAAAATGGTGCTGATAAAGGCATTCGTCTTGGCCGGCGCGTTGGCAATCAGGTCGATGATGCGGGCGGGCTCCAAGCCGTACATTTCCAGGGGAAACTCCTTCAGCAGCTTGGAGTTGAGCAGCTCCGCGATGGGTTCGAGGCGGCGCGGCAGCTGCAGCGACGTCAGTTGGTCGTAGCGCACGCCCAGGCATTGGCTCAGGCTGAGAATCTTGTCGGCCTTGGGGTACTTTTTGCCCTTCTCAATCTCATTGAGGTAGCTGACCGAAACGTCGCAGGTGCGCGCCAGCTCGGCGGGACTGAGGCCGCGCTCCTGGCGCATCTCGCGCAGCTTCAGGCCAAAAATGAGGCGCACAACCTGGCCGTGATTAAGCATTTCTAAGACGTAAAAATGAGAGGGATGTGGAAATGCGAGAAATTTTCTGGCCGGGTTTTCGAAAAATTAACACTGCTAGAAAAGGCCTTTGCCAGCCCGAAGAACCCGTTTTAAAGAAGCTTTAGAAGGGCTGACAAAGGTAAGGACGGTGGCAAATTTCTTGTGTTGAGCGAATATTCGCTGATTATTTAAATTCGCTTCCCTATGTTTGTATCGGTCGCTTCGCAGAAGTCGTGAGAAGGTGACCGAACCGACTCATTCTCCCAGGCTCATACTTCCACCTTTCCACATCAAAAAATGCTTTTCACCGACACCGCGCCCGCCCCCAAGCCCACCTTTCTCACCCCCGAGCGGGTGAGGGTCATTGGCCGCTTCACGGCCGAGTACGCCGAAATCCTCACGCCTTCGGCCCTGGCCTTTGTGGCCGAGCTGCACCGGCGCTTCGACCCCACGCGCCAGGCCCTGTTGGGCCGTCGGATTGAGCGCCAGACTGATTTTGACGCCGGGATAATGCCCGATTTCCTGCCCGAAACGAAGCGCATCCGTGAGCAGGACTGGACCGTGAGCCCGCTGCCGGAAGACCTGCTCGACCGGCGCGTGGAAATCACCGGCCCGGTAGAGCGCAAGATGATTATCAACGCGCTGAACTCCGGTGCCAGCGTGTTCATGGCCGATTTGGAGGACTCGAATGCCCCTACCTGGGACAACGTGGTGCAGGGCCAAATTAACCTGCGCGACGCCGTGCGCCGCACCATTTCGCTGAGCACGCCCGCCAAAGAGTACCGGCTCAACGAAAAAACCGCCTTGCTCATGGTGCGCCCCCGCGGCTGGCATTTGGTCGAAAAGCACATTCTCATCGACGGCGAACCCATCAGCGCGTCGCTGCTCGATTTTGGCCTCTACTATTTTCACAACGCCCACGAGCTGTGTGCCCGCGGCTCGGCGCCCTACTTCTACCTGCCCAAGCTGGAAAGCCACCTCGAAGCCCGGTTGTGGAATGACGTGTTCAACTTCGCCCAATGGTCGATGAAGCTGCCCAAGTGCCTCATCAAAGCCACGGTGCTGATTGAAACGTTGCCGGCGGCGTTCGAGCTGAATGAAATCCTGTACGAGCTGCGCGAGCACAGCGCCGGCCTCAACTGCGGGCGCTGGGACTACATTTTCAGCTACATCAAGCGCCTGGGACTGAACCCCGAATTCCGGTTGCCCAACCGCGCCGACGTCACGATGAGCGTGCCCTTCATGGCCGCCTACTCGCAGCTCGTCATCCAGACCTGCCACCGGCGCGGGGTACACGCCATCGGCGGCATGGCGGCCCAGATTCCAATCAAGAATGACCCGGAAGCCAATGAAAAGGCCCTGGAGAAAGTGCGCCAGGACAAAATCCGCGAAGCCACCAACGGCCACGACGGGACCTGGGTGGCGCATCCCGGCCTGGTGCCCGTGGCCCTGGAGGTGTTCAACCGCCTGATGCCCGGCCCCAACCAAATTGAAAACAAGCGCCTCGACGTGCAGGTAACGGCCGCCGACCTGGTGCGTGCCCCCGAAGGTGACATCACCGAGGCGGGCCTGAAGCTGAACATCGACGTGGCCGTGCAATACCTGGCGTCCTGGCTGGGCGGCAACGGCTGCGTGCCGATTTACAACCTGATGGAGGACGCCGCCACCGCCGAAATCAGCCGGGCGCAGGTGTGGCAGTGGCTGCACACGCCCGGCACCACGCTGGCCGATGGCCGCCCCGTAACCACCGAGCTCTACCGCTCCCTGATGCCCGGCCAGCT
>JAYSZD010000044.1:0-5765 GCA_043738185.1 Hymenobacter sp.
TATTGGCCCGGAAAACGTGGCGCTGGAACTCTTCATGCTCACCGGAATAAACCTGGCCGGCCGGCCCCTGGTAAGATTGCCGGGCGGGTACATTCCGCCCACAACAAAAAAAATCAAGCTAGGCAACAGCAGCGCCAACCGCGCCGACAAGCTCAGCACCACCTTGGGGCTGCAAACGGCGCGGGACCTCAATGAACTCGACCTGCAAAACTGCTACCCGACCACGGCGCAGCAGGGCGTATCGGCGCTGCAATTCCGCGACCTGTTTTTTCAAAACGTTGTGGACTTGTGGAACAGCCCGGCCCGCAACACGCCAGGTACCAAGACAGCCAACTTCGCCGGGTGCAGCAGCGTGAATGCAGCGGGCACGGTGTACCCGTCCGGTGTTCAGGCTTACATCAACGACCTGATAGCTGGTGGCTGGACAATCACTTACAACGCCTCCTAATGGTACGAATTGTCAAGAACGCGCAGCGCGTGGTGCTCTGCATTAAGCATAGCACGACCCACGTCACCACCACGACAGAGCCGGAAATCTACACACGCAGCGAGACCGGACTCGCCGAGCACGCCGAGCAGCTCGAAGCCTAGGGCTGCGATGCGGCGCTGATAAAGGAATTCATCGCCGCCAAATAAGCAGCCGCGCTCGCGGCTGAATAAAATATGCCCGCCCCTTCTCCCATCCGCGACATCCTCGAAGCCATCGGCCTGGCCGTGGCGCGCGAAATCGTGCGCCTGCTGGATGAGAGCGGCCGGCAGCCGCTGCGCAACGGTTCGGCCCTGAAGCGGCAACTGCTGAGCGGCGAAGCGGTGAAGGTGACCCAGGGCCGCGGGGCGTCGGGACGCTTCGAAGGCTACACCGCCAACGCCAGCCTGACGCTATTCGCGCTCGATTATTTGCAGTGGGTGGACAGTGGCCGCAAGCCCTTCGCCAAGAAGGTGCCGCTGAGCGCCATCATTCAGTTCATCAAAAATCGGGGCCTCAAGTACCGCGATAAGCAGAGCGGGCGATTCACCCGTTCGCGGGTGCGGCTCAAAGCCAAGGAAGGCCGCGAAGCCCAGTCGGTCAACAAGCTGGCCTTCCTGATTCAGAACGCCATCTACCGCAACGGCATCCGGGCCCGGCCGGTGATTCTACCCGCTTTCGCGCTGGGGCAAGAACTGGTCGATATCTACCTCAACAACCAGCTGCTGGATGCCATTACCTACGAGCTGGACCAACGGCTCGCCCTCTCCTTTACAAGCACCAAATAATCAACGCCATGATTCTCCGGCAGTGGGACGATGTAGCCGCCAACACGCGAATTATCGTTCGCTACACCCCCGCCGATACGGCCAACGGCGTGTTGCGCGGTCTGGCCGTAGAGCGCACCGTTCTCAATAGTCAGTTTCCGCAGGACGCGGCCAACGATGGGCCGCAGGATGATGTCCTGCCAGGCTCGGAACTGTACCGCGCCACGGAAGATAACGAGCTGATTGTGCTGGTCGCTTCCGACTTCGAGCCCTACGCGACGTATGCCGAAGGCACCCCGAACGGCACGCGCTTGGTGCTGACGCTTGGCCCCATTAGCCCGCCGAGCGCGCCCGCTCCGGCAGCGGGCAGCGTTGATATTGCCGTTTCGGGCATTTCCGGGCCGGTAAATTCGCGCGTTTTTTCGCTCCCTTCCGGTGCCGAAGTGCTGCCCGCGGCCTCGACAGGCATTGCTTCGCCGGCCACCTCCGTCTACGCGCTGCCCGCGGGCGATTACCGTTTCGAGTACCGCGCCCAGCAAGCGCCATTTGATGGGCGCATCATCCTCGTCACGGTGCCTCCTTACGTGCCGCCGATAGCAACGGAGCCGCCAGCGTGCCGCGACCCAGAAGCCGACAATTACGTAGACGACCCGAACCGCCCCAGCGATTTCTCGCTTTGCGTTTACTCGCCGCGGGTTGTGCAGGCGGCGGAATTGCCTGATCTGGTTGCCAACGGCCGGCCCGTGCTGGTGACGTTCAACAGCGCCAGCATTCCCGGCGCGCAACCCGCCCCGGCGCGGGCCTTCCTCACGCTGGAAAACTTTAGCCCGACGCTTGAAAATGCGTACCTCAACGCCTATGTCGAGGTCAATGGCTACCGGTTCACCAGCGGCCCGCTCATTACGCCGACCAACTTCCTTGACGCGCCCACGCTGCTGGATGCACTGCTGGCTGTGCCCGTGCTGGTCGGCAGCTACGAAATAGCACTCAGCAACGATGACCAGATTCTACTCACGGCCCGCGTGAACGGCACACCGGGCAATCTGAGCATCACCACCACGCCCGGCGTGGGGCTGGAAGTGTATGCTGAGCCCGGCGTGAATCAGTACCGCTCGCAGGCCCGCACCCGCTTCGGCGTGTGGGTGGAAGTCTGGACCGGCTCGCCACAGAGCAACCCCAGCACCTACGCCGACCTCTACACCGATGCCTACCGCGATACCTACGGGCTGCTTTTAGAGGACCAGAGCCCCAGCCAGGGCACGGGCAAACCCATCCTGGCGCAGCGCCTGGAAATCGCCTACCGAGAGGATAACAACTACACCTTCGACATCGCGCCAGCGCTGCGACAGTTCACCGGCCACGCTTACCCGCAAGCCGATGGCAGCTGCCCCGACCGGCTCTGCTCCTACTTTCTGAAGTACGGCGAAATCTATCAGCTGCCGGGCGGTATACGTCGGCAGCAGACCAAGTATCAGACCGGCGTCGGCTGGGCGCTGGATGCAGTTGAGCTTGTACCTGACTACGGCAGTGAGGTCGCAGTCTTTCTCACCAGTCGGCCCGGCGTGATTCGTTTGCGGCCCGGCTTCGGCGTGCCCGTACTGCTCAGCAACAACGGCAGCGGTGATGCTTATGCGCTGGGCACCTTTGAGCGTACTTTCGGCGGCGATGAAGATTTCGAAGATGCGACTGTCGCCTATGAAGGCGTTAGCCTGATTCGCCCAGATTGGGAAAACTACGACGCCGCACTCGGCGGTGAGCTGCTCGACGGTTCGCTTCAGCTCGCCGCTGTAAGCAATAATGACACGCTGACCCCTTTCGGCCGCTCGCTCGCTTATGAGTATCTGCGCAGCGACGCGACTGCGCTAACGTTCGCGAATGGGCAGGGCGGCTTTGATACGGTGTTTTTCGAGGGCATACGCGAAGAAATCACAAAGCGCAGCAGCGCGACCGTCGCCACGGCGACCGGCTCGCTCACTCGCAGAGCTGAGCTGTCCGACGCCTTTCGCTTGCATTCGGGGCTGCTCAGTCGTGAGGAGTTTCTCTGGCTGCGTCGCGAGCTGGGCAACAGCCCCAGCGCCTGGCTCGAAACCGAAGCCGGGCCGCTCGCCGTGACGCTGACTGCTTACGCGACCGAAGCCGATGAGGTGCTCGGTAATTACACGGTCTCGATAGACTGCGAGCCAGAGCTTCAGCTGATTTACGGCCTCACTAATTAAGCCCATGCGCCCGCTCTCTCTCGCCATTCTCAACCGCGTCGCCGACTTGCCCCTCAAGTCGAAAGGCCTCATCAAGCTCACCCAGGCTCGCGCGACGCTCGCCGACTTGGGCAGTCGCTTCGGGGAGTTCAGCTGGCCGCTGACGCTGCCCGCAACGCGCACCAACGCCCGCATTTTCGGCGTCGGCGCGCTGCACCCGCTCGCGCTCGATAAGTTTCGGCGCACCGATTACCCTTTCGAGCTGCGCTGCGACGGGGAAATATTTACCGGCATCTTCCGGCTGACTTCGATGCGCGGGGGCTATACCGGCAACCTCATCGGCGCGGGCGCGAGCTGGGCGACTGAAATCGGTGACAAGAAGCTCACCGAGCTAAACTTCGCGCCCGTCAGCTACAACGGGGCCCAGCTCGAAGCGACGCTCGCGCTCGACTGCGACGCGACGGACATTCAATTCCCGCTGCTCTCGTTTGGCAATTTCTATCACCCGCCAGTGCTCACGACGCAGCGCGACGGGTCAGAAGAAGAGCAGTCGCGCCCCGCGTCGGCCGTGCTCGACTGGCCGCTGAGCGTGGATGACTATCTACCGAGCGTGTACTACGTGAACGTGCTGCGGCAGATTTTCGCAGACATCGATTGGACGCTCACCGGCTTGGTGCTGGATGAGCCGCGCTGGCGCGAGACCCTCATTACCCCGGCCGGTGCGACGCCCGACGCGGCTTGGCCGTGGGGCGCGCTGCTGCCAGCGACCAGCACGGCCACCGTACCGGAGTTACAGGAAAGCTTTTTCGAATCCGGTCCGGACCCATTTTTTACCACCGCCGTGGGCGTGGACGAGCAAAATCAGGTGCGCTATTTCCAGCCTGCTACGCCGGTGCTCCTGCAGCCCGGTGGCACGCGAGCGATGGAAGAAAATCGGGCCGGCTTCCTCGCGCCCCGCGCTGGCGTGTACGCCTTTGCCTGGGAGGCCACTATATCAGCCATCAGCCAGTTTATTGACGAACAGAACAACACGGACGGGGCCGACTACGCGCCCCACTTCGCCCCTGTCGCCTTGGGCCTGGTGGTGTTTCGCGGCGGCGAGGGCTACGAGGGAGCCGACGGGGGCTTATGCACCACCGGTACCGGCGCTTTCGAACCGGACCAGGACCGCGTGCTGACGCCGGTGCGGCTGGACCTGCCGGGCTCCTTTGCGCTGCGCACCGGTACTTTTTCCGGCACTGTGAATGCGTTTCTCGAACCCGGCGACGCGGTGCGTCTGCTGGCCTTCACCTGTGTGCAGTACCAGCGCGAAGGCGACGGGCTCAATAAGTACACCCGCAAGGGCTTCACGTTCACCACTACGGCCGTATCCTTCGCCTGCACGTCGTATGCCGATAACGAGGGGATAAGCAAAACCATGCTCAAACCCGCCGATTTTCTCCCCCCGCTGGGGCAGCGCGACGTGCTGCGCGACTTTATGCTGCGCACGAATACGCTCGCGCTGCCCGACGCGAATCGACGTACTATCACGCTGCTCACCCGGGAAGAGCTGAGCGCCGCGTCAGGCGAAGCGATTGACCTGAGCGCGCTGATAGACCCTGAGCTTATTGAGTACTCCCCGGCAGCGGGGGCCGGCGTCGGCTCGATTGTGTTTGCGTCGGCCGCGAATTCGAGCGAGTCACTGCCCGGTGCGCTGCTCGATACGGTGCGCGTAGCGATTGGCCCCGGCTCCGGCGAGCAGCGCATCGAATCGCTGTTCGCCCCGGTCGCCGCGCGCAGCTACTCGCTGCCGCAGGGCATCGGGCTGTCCGCGCGCGCTGAGCTGCTGACCATGAGCACGGCCGACGTGCTCGCGCAGCCGCTGGCTGAAGTTGAGACCGATGTCAGCAGCCAGGCCCCGCGTCTGGTGCGCTTCGTCGGCGTGACGGACGCGCTGACGGTTCCCTTTCAGTCGCGCCGCGTGCCGCTCGCGCGCGCCGTTTGGAGCGAGCAGCTGCGCTTCGATGGCGCGGCCGGCGCGGTCGCGAGCTATTACGCGCGCACCATGGAACGGCTGACGCGCGGCCACGTCGCGAAAGCGGCCCCCAACCTGACGCCCGCGCTGTATCGACAGCTGACGCCGGGCCGCAAAGTCATCATCGCTTCCGCTGAGTATACCGTCGAAAGCCTGAGTCAGTTTGACATCGCCGACGAAGGCAACAGCACCACCATTGAATTAATCCGCGAGTTGTAACCATGGCCAACACGACAAAAACCTACACCATCGAAATTCAGATGGATGCTGCTCAGCAGGCGCTGGCAGACACCACCAAAAAGCTCGCGGAACTGGATGCCTCG
>JAYSZD010000045.1:0-2328 GCA_043738185.1 Hymenobacter sp.
GGGAGCCAGGGGCGGAGGCCGGGCGGTATGTTAGCTGCATGGAAACGCCTCGCTCCGCCTCCCACCCGCGCATTACCCGTTCTGCCAGATGTTTTCCAACTACCAAACAGACTTCGGCAAGCTCAATCTCAACGGACTGCACAGCGTCAGCATCGCGCTGGATAAGATAACCGGCCTGATAGAAGTGGCCGAGCGGGCGCAAACGTACTTGCAGGCCAACGGGCAAATTGAGCTGGTCGGCTACACGAATCGACGCAGGTTTGTCTCCGTTGTTTTTACTGTAAGCGGGCAGCAGTTCGTGGTCGATGATGGAGGCCTTCTCCGTTATGAAACCATCCAAAATGTTGTCCTCCGTCCACCTACCGCCGAATCCAGGTACCCTTTCCAGGGACGGCAAAACTGTCGAAGAATGGGAGGCCGTCCGCATCAGTGGGCCGCTCACGAAGCGGGCGCTGTTTGCGTATCTTAATAACTGCTGTTACGCAATGGGTCGTAGCGCGAACTTTGTAGTTCGCGTCCCCGCGCCGTTTATGCGGCTTTAACAGCAGTGTAGCGCGAACTACAAAGTTCGCGCTACACTGCTGGTGGTGCTTTAGATAAAGCGCTGCGTAACAGCAGTCAATAAAGCTGCCTTGAGCACTGGGCGCTACTCCTTCATCACGCGCTGGGTTTGCTGGAAGCCCTTGCCGCGCAGCTTCAGCAGGTAGATGCCCGGTGGCAGGTGGGCGGTGTAGCCGTCGAGCCCGGCCTGGAGAAGAGCAGGCGGGCCTTGCAGCATCAGTAGCCGGGAACCCTGGGGCAGCGAGACATCTAGGCTGATGCGCCCGGCACTGGCCGGTATCGCAGCCAGACTGAATGCCACGGGACCCGCCCCAGAGCTGGGGTATGCAAACAGGCGCGTAGTGCCCCGCGCCGGAGCCGCAGTTTGGATGCCCGCAAAGTTCACCCCAATCAGCACCGGGTCGTGGTCGGAGCTGCGGAAGGGAGTGCTGCTGTCGGTGGCCTCGCCGGCCTGGTCATACTCCAGCATGGCGGGTTCGGCCGCGTTGATGTGCCACTTCTGCACGTCTACGAAGCCCACCAGGTTGGGCGTCACCACGGCGTGGTCGAGCGAGCCGGTGAGGCCCCGGTACACGTAGGAGCTACTGGTGGGCGGCGCGGCGGGCACCAGCCCGGCGGCCCGCATAATGTCGAGCGGGTCTTCCTCGTAGTTGGCGTTGTAGTCGCCGGCGCTCACCACCCGCACGGCCCCGGCCGGTATCACGGTTTGGTTGAGGAAGGCCACCAGCGCCGTGGCCTGGGTTTTACGGCGGGCGTTGGAGCCGCCCTGTCCGTCTTTCTGGTCGGCATCAGCCCCGCTGCCGCTGCCCTTGCTTTTGAAGTGGTTCACCACGAAGCCCAGCGTATCGGTCCGGCCCCGGCGCTGGCTCACGAATACCTGCGCCAGGGGCGGGCGTTCAAACACCCCCGTCACGGTGGCAATCAGCGCCGGGCCCAGCGGCGTCACCGCCGCCGGCTTGTAGATAATGGCGTTGCGAATCTGGTCGGTGTTGTTGAGCTGCTTCGCGTCGTCGCCGTCGTTCACCAGCGCGTACGTGTTGGCGCCCAGCACTTGGTTCAGGCCGTTCAGCAAGTCCTGAATGGCCGAATTAGCGCCGTTGCCGTCGTTTTCGATTTCGGTTAGGCCCACCACGTCGGCATTCATCTGGCTGAGCGCGGCAATGATTTTGCTGCGCTGCCGCGCAAAATCGGCCGGGGTTTTGGCCCCGCGCGTGGTTGGAAACCCGCCACCCGCACCGTCGCCATTAAAGTAATTGAGCACATTGAAGCTGGCCAGTTTCAAACTGAGTGGCCCGAACGCAGGCGGGGCCAGCGGGCGCGGGCTGCGCACAAGGGGCGCCTGGGCGCTGGCCAGCGGCTGCAAGCGCCACTTGCTAAAGCCGTAGCCCAGAATGCCGCGCAGGTTGCTCACGGTGCTGCCCACCCGCACCGTGCCCGACTGGGGGTCGAGGTAGGGAACGGGCGAGGGGTTGTTGGCCGAGCTGCCGTCGTCAAGAATCAGGCTGCGGTCGTCGTTGGCGGCCTGGAAGGCATTCACGGCGGCCAGGTTGCGGGTGCCGGCACTGCTGGTGCCAGTGGCCGGGTCGTCGTTGGGGTCAATGAGCTGCGTGGGTTGGTAAAGCAGGCCCTGGGCCGAAACGGTGAGCTCGCCGCGCTGCTTGAGGCTGTAGTTGTCGGTAACGGTGAGCGGCGCCGCAAACTGAACCAGCATGCCCTCGTAGCGCTCCAGGTCCCGCGCTGAAAAAGCGGCGTTCTGGAGCAGCACAA
>JAYSZD010000046.1:0-16327 GCA_043738185.1 Hymenobacter sp.
GCCGGTGGAGTCGGTGTCGACGCTGGCGGGCTTCTCGCTGATGAACGACGTGTCGGGGGCCAGCTACGGCATGGGCATGATTAACCTCAAGGCCTGGGATAAGCGCACGGAGTCGGTGCAGGACCTCATGACCCAGCTCACCGCCCAGACCCGCCACCTGACGGACGCTAACATTCAGTTTTTCACCCCGCCCACGGTGCCGGGCTTCGGCAACGCCTCGGGCTTCGAGATGCAGCTGCTCGACCGCACCGGCCGCGGCGATTTGCAGCAGACCGACCAGGTGGCCAAGCGCTTTCTCAAGGCCCTGGAGAAGGCCCCGGCTGTGCAGGGCGCCTTCACCGGCTTCGACCCCAACTTTCCGCAGTACCTCATCCACGTCGACCCCGACCTGGCGGCCAAAAAGGGTGTGAACGTGGCCCAGGCCATGGGCACGCTGCAAACCCTGATGGGCGCCAACTACATTTCCAACTTCATCCGCTTCGGGCAGATGTACCGGGTCATGATTCAGGCCGACCCCGGCTACCGCTCCACGCCCGAGGACCTGCTGAAGCTGTACGTGAAAAACGACCAGGCCCAGATGGTGCCCTTCGCGGCCTTCACCCGGTTGGAGCGCGTGTACGGCCCCGAGCAGCTCACCCGCTACAACCTCTACAACGCCGCCCAGTTCAACGGCGAGGCCGCCCCCGGCTACAGTTCCGGCGACGCCATCAAGGCCGTGGAAGCCGTAGCCGCCAAGGAGCTGCCCCGCGGCTACACCTTCGAGTGGAGCGGCATGACCCGGGAGCAGATTATGAGCGGCAACCAGGTGCTCTACGTGTTCGGGGTGGTCATCCTGTTCGTGTACCTGCTGCTGGCCGCGCAGTACGAGAGCTTCGTGCTGCCGCTGCCGGTGCTGCTGAGCTTGCCCACCGGCGTATTCGGCTCCTTCCTCTGCCTCAAGCTGCTGGGCCTGGAAAACAACATCTACGCCCAGGTGGCGCTGATTATGCTCATCGGCCTGTTGGGCAAAAACGCCATTCTCATCATCGAATTCGCGGTGCTGCGCCGCAAGCAGGGCGCCTCGGTGCTGGATGCGGCCGTGGAAGGGGCCCGCTCGCGCCTGCGCCCCATCCTGATGACGTCGTTCGCCTTTATCGCGGGCCTGATTCCGCTCTGCATTGCCACCGGGGCCGGGGCCGTGGGCAACCGCTCCATCGGCACGGCGGCGGCGGGCGGCATGCTCATCGGCACGCTGTTCGGCGTGGTGCTCATTCCGGGCCTGTACGTGCTGTTTTCGCGGGACAAGAAGCCCGCTAAATCGGACGACGAGCCACTGTCGGAAACGGCAGAAACCCCCAAAACCACGGCCGCACCGGCCCACGCGACTGCTTAGCTGTACCTTATGATTGTTTGTTCGTTCGCCTCTTTTCGTCCGACGCTGCGCTTGCTTTCCCGGCTTCCCGGCCGGAGCGGAGCCGCCGTGCTGCTGGCCCTGGTCCTATTGGGGGGCTGCACAACGGTGGCCCCTCCGGTGGTGACGCCCCGCGCCACGGCCGTTCCGGCCGCCTTTACCCCGGTGGCCAACATGGCCAATGCGGCCGATACGGCCAGCGTGGCGCAGCTCTCGTGGCGGCAGTTCTTTGCCGACTCGGCCCTGGTGGCCCTCATCGACACGGCCCTGCGGGCCAATCCCGACCAGCTCATCGCGCTGCAGCGCGTCGAGCAGGCCCGCGCCGGCCTGCTGGTGGCCCAGGGGGCCTTGCGGCCCATGGTCAGCGCCGATGCCACCGGCGGATTCGACCGGTTCGCCGATTACGCCGCCTTGGGCCAGACCAGCACCAACGACGGCCGGGAGCTGCCCAACGGGGTGCCCAACTTCTTTCTGGGCTTGCGCAGCAGCTGGGAAATCGACCTCTGGGGCAAGCTGCGGCAGCGCCGGCAGGCGGCTTTTGCCCGGGTGCTGGCCAGCGAGCAGGGCCGCCGCCTGGTGCAAACGTCGCTGGTAGCCCAGGTGGCCAGCCTCTACTACGAGCTGCTCACCTACGACAACCAGCTGACCGTGCTGGGCAAAAACCGCACGCTGCAAGAACGGGCCGTGGAAATCGTGAAGCTGCAGAAGCTGGGTGGCCGGGCCACCGAGCTGGCCGTGCAGCAGTTCATTGCTCAGCTGCTGCGCACCCGCAGCCTTGAAGTGGAGGCGCAGCAGCGCATCGTGGCCACCGAAAACACCCTGAACCGCCTGCTGGGCCGTTACCCGCAGACCATCCGGCGGGGCCGGGTGCTCACCGTTCAAACGGTGCCCGCTGCAGTATCGGCCGGGCTGCCCAGTGCCATGCTGCTGCGCCGGCCCGACGTGCAGCAGGCCGAGCTGGAGCTGGTGGCCACCCGCGCCGACGTGGCCGCTGCCCGCGCCGCCTTCCTGCCCTCGCTCACGCTGGCCCCGTACCTGGGGGTGAATGCCTACACGCCCGCGCTGCTGCTGCAACCGGCCGGCGCGCTGACGCTGGGGCTGCTCGGTGGTCTTTCCGCCCCAATCCTTAACCGCAGCGTGTTCCGGGCAGCCTACCGCCGCGCCGCCGCCGAGCAGCAGGCCGCCTACTGGAACTATCAGAAAGCCATCCAGACTGGTTTCGAGGAAGTGACCACCGACCTGCGCGGGCTGGAAAACTACCGCCTAGCCGCCGACCTGCGCCAGCAGGAAGTGGCGGCCCTCACCCGGGCGGTATCGGTTTCCAATACCCTGTACTCGGCCAGCTACGCCAGCTACCTGGAAGTGGTAACGGCCCAGCGCAACGTGCTCGATGCCGAGCTGAACCTGACGGACGCGCGTCGCCAGCAGTTTTTGCTGCTCATCGACCTGTACCGGGCCCTGGGTGGCGGCTGGACTGCCCAACCCTGATGCAACAAGGCCAGCAGGTGCCCACTGGTACGCTGCTGGCCTTTTCCCGTATACAAGGCAACCCTTGTTTTACTTTCCCGTGCCCGACCCCCATTCTCTCAACGACCGCCTGGCCCTGCAACGCACGCGCCTGGCTAACGAGCGCACTTTTCTCACCTACGTGCGCACCAGTCTATCCATGCTCGGCTTTGGGTTAGTGTTGATTCAATTGCATCCCGTGCGAACGGGTTGGCTGGGCTACGGAGCCGTCGCAGTAGCGGCCATTGTCATGCTCATCGGCTTTCTGCGGTTTCAGCAGCGCCGCCGCGAAATTGAAGCCAGCTAACGAGTAGGTTGTAGGACAACCGCATGCAACTGAGAAGCGGGTCAGATTCTCCTGTAAACCGCGAGAAATGCGAAGAGCCCCTTGAAGTAAAATTGTCGATGACAGTCTCAACTTCAAGGGGCTCTTTGCATTTTTATCCACTGACATTCCGCAGTGGACAGTCGTGGGGAACATCAAAAAGTGCGGGGCAATTGGAACCCCCACGCTTTCGATGCTCTCGGCCGAAACCCTGCCGAAAAGTGATTAACCCAATTGCCCCACACTTTTTGATGCTCCCCACGAAGAAGTTCGTAATTCTATCACGACTTGTGCACTTCTTCGTAAAATTTGAGTCCAAAGCAGTTGCCAAAGTGTAGAAGCTGTTTAGAAAGGCTTCTAAAACAGAATTATGAATCTGATGCACAGACTTTTAATTGATAATTTTTCATTCCCAATTCCTCACTCCTAAGTGCCTGGCGCAAATTGAATAGGGAGCCAATAACTAACTCTTGGTTGCGGACAAGATAGACGCTCAGATAAACCGGTCCCGGATGGCCGCCAGGAAACTTTCGCGGTACTTGGCGCTGATTGGCAGGCGGGCAGGCGGCAGCAGCACATGGTTTTCCTCAATGCGGTGGATGTGGTTCAGGTTCACGATGTAGGAAAGGTGTACCCGCCGGAAACAGGAGGGCAACAACACTTCCATCTCCTGCATACGTTTATACACAATGATTTTCTCGGTGTCCGTAACCAGCATCACGTAGGACTTCAGTCCTTCCACGTAGCGGATGGCATCATAGCGTACGCGCACGATTTGCTTACCCGATTTGACGAAAAAATAGTCGGCGACAGCCGCCGCTACGGGTGTCATAGGAACAAGGGAAGCGCTGGCCTGTAGGGCGTCGGCGGCTTTGCCCACGGCCTGCAAAAAGCGTGGCAGCGTGATGGGCTTGAGCAGGTAATCGACGGCGGCGGTTTCGTAGCTCTGCACGGCATATTCGGAGTACGCCGTGGTGAAGATGATTTTCTGTTCGCCCGTTACGGTCAGGGCCAGTTCCATGCCGCTCATGCCGGGCAGGTTGATGTCGAGGAAAATCAGCTCGACGCGGCGGCCCTGAATCCAGGCCAGGGCTTCGCCAGCGTCGTAGCAGGCGTGGACCAGGCGCAAATAGGGCACCTGCGCCACGTAGGCCGTGAGCAGCGCCACCGCATTGGGCTCGTCGTCGATAATGAGGCAGTTGATGAGCATCTACACCGGTATTTTTAAGCGGGCAACAAACTGGTTTTGTTCAACCTGGGCGCTCAGCTCAAAGCGAAGGCCGTAAAGCAGCCGTAGCCGCTCGCGCAGGTTGCGCAGGCCGAAGCCACCGCTGCTGGCGTGCGGCGGGGCAGGCAGCAGGCAGTTGGTGGATTCGAACGTGAGGCAGCCCGCGGCCTGGGTCAGGCGCAGGGTGGCGCCGTTGCGGGGCCGGCGCTTATCGAAGCCGTGCTTGAACAGGTTCTCGACCAGCGGAATCAGCAGCATGGGCGGTACGGGCAGGTCGTCGTCGGCGCTGACGTGCAGGTCCACCACCAGCTCGTGCCGGAAACGGATGCGCTCCAAGGCCAGGTAGTTGCGCAGGAAGGCTACTTCGGCGCTCAACGGCACCCGCTCCTGCCGGCTCAGCTCCATGAAGTAGCGCATGAGAGCCGCCAGCTTTTCTATCAGGTCAGCGGTGCGCGGGGCTTCGCGGTAGGCTTCGTAGTAAATGTTGTTGAGGGTGTTGAACAGAAAGTGGGGTTGCACCTGGGCCTTGAGTAGGTTCATCTCGGCCAGCAGTTGCATGTTTACCAACTCGTCTTTTTGCTGCTGTAGCGCCACGCTGCGCAAGGCGGCGCGGGCCAGCAGCCCGACCCCTAACGCAAAGCAAATGGTGACGGCCACGTAGCCTACGTGGCCCCGGCTGCCGTTGAGAAAGCCACTGTGCACCAACGGGAAAAAGGGCCGCACCACGAAGGTTTCCACCCACAGCCGCCCGGCTCCCACCAGCAGCAGAAATGCCAGCACCACCAGTCCAAACCCCAGCCGCGGCAAGCGCCCGTACAGCTGCGGATGCAGCCCGTAGATGTAACCGTAGATGGTGGCCATATAGGAGCCAAACGCCACTAGCGTGAAGGTGCACACATACGCCGGGTTGTCGATGCGCTGCACCAGATAGGCCACCACCAGCCCATACGCCAGCAGCCAAGCGGCGCATTGGTAGAGGAGAGAGGTGCGGCGGTGCGGCATGGTATAATAGGAATTTGTATTGGTCATCCTGAGCTGGTCAAGGACCTTATCATGGCGGAGCGATTGGGGATGGCCCCAACGGGGCGGGCATAGTAAGTTCCTTCGCTTCGCTCAAAATGACAAATGGTGTTTTTAAGACAAGAAATGAACGGGCAGCCTTCCAGCCAACGGCCAAAGCACCACGCGCCACAAAGCTGCGGATTGCGCCACCAACTTCCCAACCGCTTCAACCTCTGCGCCCATTTCTTCAACCCCTGCCCCCCGGCTGCAGGTTACAAGGGTTTAAAAGGTGCCGCCAGTGGTTGAAAGCCGCCGGTTGGCGGGCGCTGGGCTATTCTCTTTGGGGCACCGCTGCATGCCCCGGCAGTTTTAGCGCGGCCGGCTCTTCTGCTTTTTTCTCAACCCATCCACTTCATTCCCCGCGTATGCCTTCGTCCCGTGTTCTCCTTTTGGCCTGCCTGCTGCCGGCCCTCTCCCTTGCCGCCCAAGCCCCGTCGGCCGCCCCCGACGACGAGGTCCTGATTCGGGCCACCG
This sequence comes from Hymenobacter sp., assembly GCA_043738185.1. Taxonomy (GTDB): domain Bacteria; phylum Bacteroidota; class Bacteroidia; order Cytophagales; family Hymenobacteraceae; genus Hymenobacter. The sequence goes on from JAYSZD010000046.1 coordinate 5,986, forward strand.
TGCAAACTTATTTCGACGGCTGGGCCGTGGGCGACACCGCCAAACTTTCGGCGGCCATGCACGCCACCTGCCACCTCAAGTTCGTGAACAACGGCGCTTTCGTCACCCGCGACAAGCGCAACTACCTCAGCGGCTTCAAGCCCCGCCCCAAAGGCGACACCCAGGCCCGCATCCTCACGCTGCACCGCACCGGCCACGCCGCCGCCGTGGTCAGCCAGATTACCAGTGGGCCCAACCGCTTCACCGACTACTTCAACATGCTCCGCATCGATGGCTGCTGGTTCATCACCGACAAAGTGGCCATGCGCGAGGAGTTGGTCGCTCTGCCGAAGTAAGCGGTTGGCACGGCTAAATCCAGCGCGGCTAACCGCCAGATTTAGCTGCTTCTCCAGAGCCTGGTAAGCTGGACTTACTGCCTGACGGTAAAACCAAACACAACTACACGTCACCCCATATGTTGAAGTTAAAAATCTTATTAATCAGCGTTTTGTGGCTAGCAACGTCTGCCTTGCGCGCTCAGAATAGCGCAGACCAAGTGGAAGCTATTATCAACCGCGAGATGGCAGAGCGCCGGATACCCGGCTTGCAACTAGCCGTGGTGCACCACGGCCAACTGGTGCTAAGCAAATCATACGGCTTCGCCAATCTTCAAGACAGCACCCGCGTTGACCGCCGGACCATTTTCCCCATTAATTCCTGCACCAAGGTCTTCACCAGCGTCGCCATCATGCAGCTGGTGGAGGCCGGAAAGATTCGGCTGTCGGCCCCGGTAGGGGTTTACCTCGACAGCCTGCCCGCGGCGTGGCGGCCGGTGACTATCCGGCAGTTGCTGACGCACACATCCGGACTTCCCGATTTATTCAACCTGCTTGATGCCAGCACGGGGGGACTGGTCGTGTTGAAAAATGAGCGAGCTTCCTGGGAGAAATTAACAAGCCAGCCGATGGAATTCGCGCCGGGAAACTCATTCAGCTACAACCAAACCAATGGTTACCTGCTGGGGAAAATTATCACCAAAGCGTATGGTAAGCCATTTGTAGACGTCTTTGCTGAAAAACAATTTCGACCAGCTGGCATGAACCGTACGCTTTTTGGTGATTCGCGCGATGTCATTCCGCATTTTGCTCCCACTTACTTTTATCGGGCTAACCTCGACGGCCAGTCGTTGCAGCAGGAGGTTCTAGTCAACAACTATTTTGAGTTTCCGGCTTTCTACCGAACGAGTTCCGGGCTAAACAGTACGGCCGAGGACATGGGCCGTTGGGTAATTGCGCTCCAAGCCGGCCAATTGACCGCATCGAAAGCAACGTTGAATACGATGTGGTCACCGACGACACTCACCAATGGCCAGCCCACTCCGTGGGCACTGGGTTGGGGCATTGCCAAATTTCGCCCTCACCATCGCGCCATGGGGATGACCGGCGGAAGCAGAGCGGCATTCCTGCTCTATCCGGAAGATGACTTGGCGGTGATTGTGCTGACCAACCTGGGCGGCAGCTCCCCCGAAGACTTTTTGGAGGAAATCGCCGGCTGCTACGAGCCGGGTATCATCCGGGCCGATGCCCTTACTTTTTTGCGGGTAAATCTTCGTAAAGCCGGTTTTGAGCAGGCAATTCCATTCGTGACAAAGCAAACCAAAAAAGACCCTCTATTCAAGCTGAATGAGGTTGATTTAACTAATTGGGCTTATCGGATGCTGGCTAAAAACCAACTGAAGGAAGCAACTGAAATTCTACAGCTTACAATTCATCTTTTCCCGTCCAGCTCGAACGCCTACGACAGCTATGGAGAAGCATTGCTGAAAGCAGGTCGCCGAAAGGAATCGATAAGAGCCTATCAGAAGTCGGTGCTCTTGAATGCGGGTAATGAGCACGGTAAAAAAATGCTCACCCAATTACTAGGTAGCTAAAAGGATAAAGCTAGCGCCCCAAATTTTACTCAGCTACGCCCACTGACTGGAAACGCAAGGTCAGCATCATCAATCCCAAATTTTCAACCTATGAGGCTCCTTTGCAGGCCTTGACGTGCGATATGTTCCGTTTTCTGAGAGAACCCCAATAGACCGAGCCGACTACTCACCCGCCCGTTTCTTTCCGTTTCCACTATTGGCCTTGGTCAAAAGTTTGGTCCGAAAGTCGCATTTGACGAAGTAGCTGCTTTGTGAAAGACTTTTCACCAAAATTGTAGCTGCGTTAACCGGCCGTTTTGCAGGCCGCTACCTTAACGAAGGGTAGTTGCCTATTCGCAAACTGTCTCCTGCTGAAGCAGTCGCCTCCGGTAGAGTTCCAGCAGCCAAATAAGGCCGCCCGTACCCATAACCATGGCGGCTGAGGAGGTCACCAGAATGGCGGAAACGCCGATTGATACCGCGTAGGTGACCAGACCCAAAAGGCCCGCCAGCACGAGCAGAATCGCGTGGCCTAGCCAGGCACCGGCCCGAAACGGCTCTACCCGGGGGGGCAGGTACCGGGACACCACCAGCTGCGTTAGCGACGCGGAAAAGGCAGCGGAAGGCTGGCTCAGGCCATGCGCCTGCAATAACGCTTTTAACGGTTCGGGGGGGGAGGGGCGCTGGCTCATAGGAGGTGCTGAAATTCGGTGGGGAGCAGCTGGGTAAGTGCCTGTTCCAGCTGCTTGCGGCTGCGGAGTAACTGCATTTTAATCGCCGAGGTTTTCTTGCCCAGGATGACGCACATTTCGGCAATGCTTTGCTCGCCCAGGTAGTGCAGAGTGAGCACCAGGGCATCTTCCGGGGGTAAGCGGGCCAGGGCCAGCGCGAGGTACTTCTGCTGGTCGGCGTACCGCACGGCTTCCCACCCATCGCCCGTAGGGGAAGGCTCCTCGGGTATTTCAGTGGTTGGCGGCAGGTCGCTCCGCAGGGAGCGGCTGCGCTTCTTGGTCAGGGCCGTGTTGTAGACAATGTGGTAGAGCCAGGTCGAAAACTTGGCCGCTCGCTGAAACTGGGCCAGGGCCGCAAACGCTTTGAGGAACGCATCTTGCACGACCTCCTCGGCGTCCTGTGGATTGCCCACCACGCGCAAGGCCACGGTATACGCCAGCGCCTGGTAGCGTTGTACGACTTGAGCCAGGGCTTGCGGCTGACCTTGCCCCGCTTGCCGCAACAGCAGGTCTTCCGCAGAGGGGGGATGAAAGAAATCCATGTGCGGGCTTAGACTACGGCGGGCCACTTTCGGTCACAAGGTGTGACCAAGGATGAAGCCCCGTAGTCTAAGGGAAAACTACTCCTACTTTTTCTCATGGAAAACTCCTTTGCTGCGGCAATACCCATCACCATCAGCCTGACCTTGTCCGGGTTCGGTATCGCCTACTACTACCTCACCACCCGGTCCCGGGAGCGCCTGGCCTTGATAGAAAAGGGCCTGTCTCCCGGTGCTTTTACGCAGCCGAAGAGCTCGCTGCCCCTGCTCCTGCTCTTGGGGGTGCTCAGCATGGGCATCGCGGTGGGCATTGCGGCGGGGGCCGGGCTGACCAGGCTCGTGGGGAACCAAAGCTACGTGTATCCGGCGACCATCTTCTTCTTCGCCGGCCTAAGCCTGGTGGTCGCCTACTACCTGCTGAAAGCCTTGCCCGCTCCCAAATAGGGATTGAGCCAGTAGCCGAGCGTTAGCATCCAGCTTTTTCACCGCCGTCATAAAATGAAAAACCACCTTCTCGTCACCACCGCTTTTATGCATTCTTATAGCCGGTGGCTGGCCGTTATTGGGCTAGCTGTTGCCGTCAGCGTTCAGAAAGTAGTGGCCCAGCCCACCGATTTTCGCACCGAAGACGTGACCTTTACCAGCGCAGGCATCACGCTGGCGGGCACGTTATTCACCCCCAAGCACCCGGTGGCTGCCGTCGTACTGGTCCACGGGTCGGGGCCGGAAAAGCGGATGCTTGAAATGGCGGCGCGGTTGGCCGGCCGCGGCCTCGCGGTGCTCACGTACGACAAGCGCGGCGTGGGCGCATCGGGCGGGGTGTACGCCGGGCCGGAAGTCGGCACCAACAACGTGGACGCGGCTAATCTCAACCTGCTGGCGGCAGACGCCAGTGCCGCCACCAACGCGCTGGCGGCCCGGCTGCCCGCCCGGCAGGGCCCGATTGGCTTACTGGGTTGTAGCCAGGCAGGCTGGGTCATTCCGCTGGCGGCCACCAAAAACCCGGCCGTGGGCTTTATGGTGTTGTTCAGCGGCCCCGTGGTGAGTGCCCGCGAGCAGTTACGCTTTCAGTTTTTTACGAATGGCGACCCTCGCTTTTGGGAGACGCACACCGAAGCAGAAGCCCGGGAGCACCTGCGCCACGACCCGGACCGGTATCAGTTCGCCGACACCGATGCCCGCAGCCTGCTCGCCACGCTCGCCATTCCCGGGCTTTGGCTCTTTGGCGGCCAGGATATCCAGGCGCCGGTGCGCTTATCGATGGAACACCTCGATACGCTTATTGCATGGGGTAAGCCGTACCGGTATCAGTTGTTTCCATCCCTGGGCCATGACACGTCTTCTACGCAAGCGAACGAGCCCGTCGAAGCAGCTATTCGCTGGATGGAAGGACAGCCTCGCCTCAGGAAACATAAAATAAGCAGGACCAAGGAGTAAAGAACCGCGCAAATCGTTTGTATTTCCGCTTGCCGAAAAGCTAGCGAAGCAACATCTGATACCGCGTCAAACGCGACCTTTGGACCAAACTTTTAACCAACGCCACTAGTGTGCGCCCCCTCACGGAAGCCAATTTTTAGCATTGGGTGGCTGAGGTACTGCCCCTGGCCTGCCGAATGGCCCGCCAGTCTTTCAGGTTGAAGCGGCAGGTGAATCCAGGCTGGTCCTGCTGATTTGTGGCTTTTATTACTGACGAGGCCGACCGGAGGAAAGGTGAGGTGGACGGGTGCTTCGGCTCGACTTGCTGTTACCCACGTTTACGACCGCCGGCAAAATGAAGTCGGTCATCATCCGGTCTACTTGCGGATGAGCATAAGAGGCCCCGTAGGCAGTGGCCGTCACGACCACGACCAGCGGCTGGTCTTTGAACACATATATTTTGTTGCCGCCGTTGCCCGCGCAGTAAAACGCTTCGTAGGCGTGGCCTTGCACCTGGTACGTTTTGTTCCAGAACAGGTAGCCATAGAATTCGTTGCCCCGGTTCGGGAGGGCGACTTGCCGGGTCAGCGTGCTGGTGACCCAGGCCGCCGGCAACACCCGCTGCCCCTGCCAGAGGCCCCCGTTTTTGTACAGCTGCCCGTACTTGGCAAAGTCCAGCGCGCGCAGCTGCAGGCTCCCGGCGGTGTTCGGAACGTGCTGGGGCGTGTACTGCCACTTGTAGGGGGTGATGCCCAGCGGGCGAAACAGCTTGCGGTCCGCGTAGGCTTCCAGGCCACCGGGCACCCGTTGCTGCAGCATGTCGCCCAAGAGGACAGCACCGGCCGTAAAGTATTCCCATTTCCCGCGGGGTTTAGCTGAATCCAGGGGCAGGCTGAGCGCAAACTTCACCCAGTCTTCCGTGGGGTACATGTTTTCTTCGTTGCCGGGCGAATCCGACTCCTCGTCGTTCCCCGCAAAGGCGGAGCGCATGGTCAGCAGGTCGCGCACGGTGATGTTGCCCTTTTCCGGCGTGTAGTGCGCAAACTGCCGCAAGTCGTAGAATTCACTCAGCGGCTGCGCCTCGCTCTTCACGTAGCCCTCCCCGACCGCGATTCCACAGAGGGTCGAGGCAAACGATTTGCCGACCGAGCGCGGGTCGTGCAGCGTCTGGCGCGTAGCCCCGTTAAAATACTCCTCTACCAACAGCTTGCCGTTCTTAATCACCACCACGCTGGTGATGGCTTTGAATACCCCCGCCTCAATGTTGCCTTTCAGCGCCTTGATTTTGTCGGTGTCAAACTTCTCCGAGGCGGTGGCGAAGCCACTACCGGGGGCAATGGGACGTAACCGGATAGTTTGCAGGTCGATAACGGGAACGGTCACGTCCAACACTACTTGCCCGGCGGCGAGGAGCGGCCCTACCAGTAAGCTGGCGCGTTGCAGGTAGGGGCGGATTTCCATCCGAAGCAGGTGCTTGCCGGGCGTCAGGGCCTGCTCGCCTCCCTGGTTCAGGAACCGGTTCCACAACGACTGGCTCCACCAGCCGGAGGACGCCAGGGTATTAATCAGCGGTTTGTGCAGCACCGTTTCCGTGTTCTTGACCGCGGGGTACGGGGCCCCGGGGTGCAGATTGCTGGTGTACACGAGCCGCTGGTCCACGTAAAAGGCGAACTGGTAATTGCCGGTTTTTACCAATTCCTCCGCCGGCAGTTCCGGGGCCAGGCGGTGCAGGGCGTTGGTGAGGGAAACGCCCAGGAATACGGTCATGAACAGGCTGCTTTTGGGGCCTAGCGCATAGGTGGTCAGATACGCGGCGTCCGGGTAGGTGCCGGCGGGCACCGCCGTTGCCGTAAACTGAATGCTCCCGATGTGGTCCCGGTGAAAAGCGGAGGTGATGCCGTCGTCTGGAACGAGGGCAGCGGATTGCCCGAAGAGGGGGAGCGAGGAAAACAACGCGAGCAAGGACAGCAGAGCGTACTTCATGGGACCGGTAAGCAGAATATTCCGCAAATCTACCGGGCCGCTGCGCTGGGAAATAGGACAGATTTAACCAGGGAGCTGGTCAGCATCCCACGCGGGCAGCGCCGCGTGGCAGGGAGTGTTCGTCGCGCTGCAAAAACCGTTTGCGGCACCGCGCCGGCGGCTCGGGCATGATGGCCTTGAAGCACCGGATAAAATGGCTCTGGTCGTAAAAGCCGCAGGCGAGGGCAATATCCAGCAACGAGAGGTGGGGGTCAAAAAACAGGGCGAGCGCACGCTGCACCTTCAGGTTTCGGACGTAGTCGCCCAGCGTACAGGAAAAATAAAGGGGAAAGCCCCGGGAAAGGTGGGCGGGATGAACGTCCAACAAGTGGGCCAGCTCGGCCAGCGTCCAGTTCACGGTGGGCGTGTCGTGCAGGAGGTTTCGCAGGGTTCCAACCCACGGCGGCACCGCCCCGGAGGAACGCCTGGTGCCCGGCCCCAGGCGCTGCATTCCCGCGGCCAGCAAGGCGTGGATGGCCAGGGAGCTGGTTTCGTCGTTCAGCCGGGTTTCCCTGAAAATTTTGTAGATGCTATTGACCACGGTTGGGTCCTTCACCTGCAGGCTGCCCTGGACGGCCAGCGGGTTCAGGTCGAGCGCGGCAAACCACGCCGGCGTTATTTCAATGTGAAAGCCCCGGGTAAAGCCCGGCGGTTTCAGGTTGTAATGCGGCTCTTGCCAGTGGTGAAACAGCAAACTTCCGGCCGTGCAGTGATGCAGCTGGGTTTTACTGCCCTCCAGCACCTTCCCGGCCAGTATGAAAGTAAAATAGGCATTTTCGTGGTAATGCCAGTCCACCTGGTCGTGGGTGTATTCGGTATCGGTCAGCGTCAGCTCGTTGAACTGAAAAAGCTGATTGGTTTGCCCATAAAATCGCCCCGTCGCTAACTGTTGCATGGTGGTCTTTTTAACGCTGCATGAGGCTACAAAGTAATCCTAAACGCCCAAACAGCTTCCTGTTCCCGGTTGCTGCCCTTGGCCTGCCAGATGGCCCGTCCGTCTTTCAGGTTGAAGTGCCTGTTTGGCGAGCGGGCCGCGCGGACCCTGCGCGTGAGCGCCGTATTCAACACGCGCCGCCAGTACACGCAGCTCGCGTCCGCCGGGCTGACCGCCGACATTCAAACCAAGTACGAAACGCGCGTGGGCTACCTGGGATTTACTCGGTTTCTGGGGACTAATAAGCCCGCCAGCACCATCGAAAACCAGCCCAAAGGTGACACGGGTGGTTCGGCGGCTAGCGCCGAAATAACGGCTAAGCCCACGTAGCTTGAGGACAGACGTTGGCGCGAATGGGAGAAGAACGCCACCTGACCACTGATTGGCCCAACCAGCACCCCACCTGTCGGAATGCCGCCCTGGCGGCCGGAAATCCCGTACCTTGGCCCCCGTTACGCGAAACGGGCGGCTTGCCCGTTTCCAACAACGGAAGGTTTCCGGCTCCGGCCGGGATGAAAAGGGAACCGGGTGCAACTCCCGGACAGACGCGCTACTGTAAGCAACCGCCGGCCCGCCTGGGCCGGCCGCGGCGTTCCACGCAGCCATTGCCCCCGGGGGCGAGAAGGCGGAACCCGGGGTTGTAAGTCAGGAGACCTGCCTTCCGCTGGCTGATGCTGCCTCCGCGCTTTGGGGCTCTTAATCAGGTGTGGCCCTTCGCGTTCCGTCCGTGGCTATTGCCGCGTGGCCGGGCAGTAGTGGGCCTTCCAACGAGAGCAACCAGGGCGGAGCAGCGCGCGTGGCCCGGCCGGCAAGGTGCCCGGCCGGTCGTGTTTGCTCACCCGTTTGCCCGTGCCCGCTCCCCGATGATACCGCCCGACCCGCAGCTGGCCCGCGCCGAAACCCGCATCTTCAAGGCCGTTTTCCCCAACACCACCAACCACTACGACACCCTGTTCGGGGGTACCACGCTGCATATGATGGACGAGGTGGCTTTTATCACGGCCACGCGCTTCTCGCGGCTGAAGATGGTGACCGTATCCTCCGACAAAGTGGACTTTACCCACCCCATTCCCGGCGGCACGCTCGTCGAGCTGATTGGCAACGTGGTGCGGGTGGGCACCACCAGCCTGCAGGTGCGCGTCGAGCTGTTCGTGGAGCAGATGTATTCCGAGGACCGGCAGCTGGCCGTGACCGGTCTGTTCACCTTCGTGGCCGTGGACAAAAATCGCCGCCCGGTGCCGATACGGCCCGCCGCCGCGTTGCCCGCCGCCCCCGAACCGGCCGTCTGAGCGGAGCTTTTGCATTGTTTCTAACCCCTTACCCTTTTGGTCGTTTTTATGAAAAACTTGTTGACTCCTCGCCCCTGGGTGCTGTTTCTGTTCGTGCTGCTGGCCGTGCTGGGCCGGGTCGCGCTGCCGCACTGGCCCCATTTGCCCAACTTCGCCCCGCTCGACTCGATGGCCCTGTTTGGGGGCGCGTACTTCACCCGGCGGAGCTGGGCCGTGGCGGTGCCCCTGCTGGGCGTGTGGCTGAGCGACTTGGTGCTCAACTACCAGTACCTGGGCCACATGCAGCTCTTCTATTCGGGCTTTTACTGGCAGTACGGCACCTACGCCCTGCTGGCGCTGCTGGCCCACGCGGGGCTGCACCAGCGCGTGTCGGTGCTGCGGGTGGCCGGGGCCGGCGTGGGCGCGGCGGTGCTGTTCTTTCTGATTACCAACTTCGGCGTGTGGCTGGGCTCGACGACTTACCCGCCAACCAGCACGGGCCTGGCGGCCTGCTACGCGACTGGGCTGCCGTTCTTCAACCATTCGCTGCTGAGCAACCTGTACTACTGCACCCTGCTGTTTGGCGGGCTGGAGCTGGCCCAGTGGCGCTTCCCCGCGCTGGCCCGGCCGCGTTTGGCGCGCGCGTAAATGAGCGGCTTTATCATTCCCGCCCTGCGCCCGCCCAACGCGGCGCTGGCCGCCGCCATTCAGGCCAAAATCGACACCAAAACCAAGCCCCTGGGGGCGCTGGGGCAGCTCGAAGCCCTGGCCCGGCAGGTGGCCCTCATCCAGCAAACGCTCACGCCCCAGCTGCGCCGGCCCCACGTGCTGGTGTTCGCCGCCGACCACGGCATCGCGGCCGAGGGCGTAAGTGCCTACCCCGCCGACGTGACCCACCAGATGGTGCGCAATTTCGCGGCCGGCGGGGCGGCCATCAACGTGTTCTGCCGCCTGCACGGCCTCGCGCTGCTGGTCGTGGATGCCGGCGTGCGCGGCTCCTTTGCCGACCTGCCGGCCGTGCGCGACCAGAAAATCGCCGAGGGCACCCGCAACTTCCGGCACGCGCCGGCCATGACGGCCGCCGAAGCTCACCGCGCCCTGGCCCTGGGCGCGGCCCTGGTGGACGAAGTGCACGCGGTCGGCGGCAACGTGCTGGGCTTCGGCGAGATGGGCATCGCCAACACCAGCAGCGCGGCGGTGCTGCTGCACCTGCTCGGCGGCGTGCCGCTGGCCGACTGCGTGGGCCGGGGCACCGGCCTCGACGCAACCGGGCTGGCCCGCAAGTTGGCCGTGCTCACCGCCGCCGTGGCCGCGCATCCGGCCGTGGATGGCACCGATGCGCTGGCGGCGCTGGCCACGTTCGGCGGCTTCGAAATCGCGCAGCTCTGCGGGGCCCTGCTGCGGGCCGCCGAGCACGGGATGGTGCTGCTCATCGACGGCTTCATTGCCTCGGCGGCGCTGCTGGTGGCCTGGCGGCTGGCCCCGGCCGTGCTGCCCTACTGCGTGTTCAGCCACGAGTCGGCCGAGGGCGGGCACCCGCACCT
>JAYSZD010000047.1:0-2326 GCA_043738185.1 Hymenobacter sp.
GTTTCGGCCAGCTGCTTTTCGAGCTGCAGAATGGTTTCCTGCGCCTCCACGTCCTGTTTCTTGATGGTTTTCTGCTGGTCGCGCTGCAACTGGTTGGACTGGATTTTCTGCTCCGACGTCAGGGCGATAATCTTCTTGATGCCTTCCGCATCCAGAATATTGTCCTGATTAAGCGCGTGCAGCGGGGTTTGCTCCAGGTAATCGATGGCGCAGTCGTCGAGCACGTAGCCGTTCAAATCCGTGCCGATGATGCGCAGAATTTCCTGCTTGAACTGCTCGCGGGAGTTGTACAATTCAATGAAGTCGAAGTGCTTGCCCACCGTTTTCAGGGCTTCCGAAAACTTGGCGTCGAACAGGCCTTCCAGCGCCACGGGGTCGGAGGCGCGGTGGGCGCCGATGCTCTGGGCCACGTTCACCACGTCCTCGTGGGTCTTGTTCACCCGAATGAAGAAGTTGACCTTCACGTCGGCGCGCATGTTGTCCTTGCACACCAGGCCTTCGGCGCCGGCCCGTGCTATCACAATGGTTTTCAGCTTGATGTCCATCACCTCCAGCATGTGCAGGATGGGCACCACGATGATGCCGGAAAACGACACTTTGGCGTCGCCCATGCCGGTGCGCAAGAGGGCTTCGCCTTGCACGGCTTTTTTATACATCCGGGCCACTACCGCCAGGAAGCCAAGAAGAAACAGGCCGATGATTATCAAAACGGCCCAGGAAAGGGAAGCTACCATGTGAGTAGGGGTGTAGGAATATGAGGGTTTGGTGTTTTATGGGTGTGTCGGGGTGCGCCTGGGTCAATCCGTAAACGGCTCAATCAAATAGCACTTTCTGGCCGCGTCGAAGTCAATAATCAGGGCAGTTTCGCCTTTGCCCAGCGGCGCGCCGGTGCTCCGCACGTTGAGCATGAGCGGCGCCCCATCGATGCGCACCGCGGCTTGGCCCAGGTCCTCGGCCGTGGCCGGGAGCAGCACGGTGCACACCTTGCCGATGACCACCGCGCCGCCGTCGTGGTCCTTTTCCAGCACCGTAAACAGCTTCACGAAGGGCAGCGTGAGGAATTTGGCTACGAAAAGGCTGCCGATAAACAGGGGCAGGAAAAACGCCAGCCCCAGCAGCAGCGACGTGTTGCCGGTGTAGTAGTTGGCCAGAATGCTGCCGGCCCAGAGCGGCAAAAACACGAAGCTGAGGAAAATCATCAGCGGAATGCGGCCCAGATTGAAGAAGGCCAGCGCGCCGTTGAGCCAGCCGGTGCCCATGCCTTCGGAGGCGCCGTGGCTGTCGAAGTGCAAATGGCCGTGGTCCTCGATGCTCAGGTCCACGGATTTCATATCCAGCAGGCCCAGCAGCACCGTGAGCCAGTACAGCAGCACAAAAACCAGCAAGCCTGTGGGCAGCAGATTAGGCGGGGAGATGGCGGCTTGTAAAAGTTCGGTCATGGGCATAAGTAGGGCAGCTTAAAGGTAGGAGTATTGGCATAAATCCAGCGCCAGCCCGGCCTTTTTGAGGCTATTCGGTGTAGCCGAGCTTGGCTTTGAGGGCCTTGAGGTCTTCGCTGGCTTTGCCGGCGCCGCTTGTCCCCAGGGCCTTGTCGATTTCCGCATCGATGCTCTTGGTGGCCTGGGCAATTTCGCCGTAGGACTCGGCCAGGGCTTCCTGCACGGCAATTTTTTCCTTCATGCGCTCCAGCAGGCTCACCGTGCCCGAGGAGTCGAGCTGGGCCAGCTGCTTGTTGATGGTGATGGTAGCGGTGCTCACCGTCACGCGCGCCTTTAGGGTGCGCAACTCGTTTTCCCACTGGCTGATGGTCGACTTGAGCGTGCTCACGTTTTGGTCCATCTGCGCGGCCGAGTGCTCAAATTTGGCTTGGTCGGCGGCGGTACGGGCGGCCTGGGCTTCGTTTTCGGCCTTTTTCAGCAGGGCTTCGCCGGCCAGTCGGTCGGCCTCGGCGGCGTCTATGTCGCCTTTGTGAGCGCGCTGGAGCAGGAGCACGGCCTTACTCTCGTAGTCGGCGGCCTTGGTGCGGAAGCTCTCGCCTTCGTTGCGGGCCCGGATGGCCATGGCCTTCACTTCGGCCAGGCCGTGCAGGCTTTTGTCGAGGTCCTGGCGCAGGTCGCGCAGGCCCTGCTCGGTGAGTTTGATGGGGTCTTCGAGCTGGTTGACGGCGGCATGGGCTTCCGACTGGCCGATTTTGAAAAGGCGGTTGAGAATATTCATAATGTTGAGTTGGTTATGATTTGAAAAAGTTTAGTCCCCCGGCCCCGAGTACCCCATCCCCCGGCCCCTTCTCCCGGAGGGGACGGGGCCGGGGGATGGGGTACTGGGG
>JAYSZD010000048.1:0-2323 GCA_043738185.1 Hymenobacter sp.
TGGGAGCAGCTGAACGTGAACAGCAGCCCGCCGGGCGCGAGGTGGGCAATGCCGGCCATGTTCAGGCGCTTGTAGCCCATGAGGGCGGCGTGGCGGGCGCCCATGTGCTTGGCGAATGCGGGCGGGTCGAGCACCAGCAAATCGTACTGAGCCGAGTGGTTTTTGAGGAAGCCCAGCACGTCGTCGGGGTAGGCGGCGTGGCGGGCGGCGTGGTTGCTCAGCTCGGCGTTGCGCTCGGTGAGGGCAATGGCCTTCTTGCTCGAATCGACGGAGTGCACCAGCTCGGCGCCGGCCTCCAGGGCGTAAACCGAGAAGCCGCCGGTGTAGCAGAACGTGTTCAGCACCCGGCGGCCGGGCGAGTAGCGGGCCAGCAGGGCGCGGTTGTCGCGTTGGTCGATGAAAAAGCCGGTTTTCTGGCCCGTTTCCCAATCCACGGCGAACTGGTGGCCGTTTTCGTGCACGAGGTGCTCGGCGCCGGTGCTTTCGCCCAGCAGGTAGCCGTTTTGGGCGTCGGGCACGGCGTTGCCGGGCACGGTTTCGGCGCTCTTGTCATAAATGGCGCGCAGCTTGTTGCCGAACACCGCTTGCAGGGCGGCGGCAATTTCGGGGCGGGCGCGGTACATGCCCACGCTGTGCGCCTGCACCACGGCCACGTCGCCGTACACGTCGATGATGAGGCCGGGCAGGCCGTCGCCCTCCGCGTGCACGAGGCGGAACACGTTGGTGTCGGCTGTGCCGGTGAGGCCCAGTCGCTGGCGCAGCTGGTAGGCATTGCCTAGCTTGGTTTCCCAGAATTCGGGCGAGGGCAAATTGGCATTCACCCCAAAATCGAGCATGCGCACGGCAATGGAGCCGCCGCCCGAAAAGTGGCCCACGCCCAGCAACTCGCCGTCGATGGCTTCCACGCGCACGGGGTCGCCCTCGCGTGGGTCGTCGCCCTTCACGCGGGCAATGGCGCCCGAAAATACCCAGGGGTGGCGGCGGCGCAGGGAATGGTCTTTTCCGTTTTTGAGGACGATGGTGGCGGGGTTCAGCATAGCCCGCAAAGGTACGGCGCCTGCTGTGCGCACTTTGCTTCTTCTGCCTTCTGACTCTGCGCCACCACCGCCACTTTCTAAGCCATGTACCACGACCTCACCATTACCGGCCATGAATCAGCGACTCAATGTGAAAACGAGGCTCGCCCTGCTGCTGAATTATTTAAACCAGCGGCGGTAAATGGGCTTGCGCCAAGCAAACTGCGCCCACATGGCCGGGTATAACAGGGCATCGAGCAGGGGCGAAGCCGTGCGGTATTCCAGGGCATCCACAATCACGCTGCCGCCGTTCGGACCGGGCTCCAGCAGGTGGCGGTGGCGCCAGAAACGCAGGGGCGGGGGCAGGATTTTGCCTTCGTCCACGAAAAAATGGGTGCCGTCGGGCAAGGTGCCGTGGTCGGTGATGAGCGAGGTCCAGCGCAGACGCTTTACCAGCGTGTCCAGTTCGATTTCGACCTGGTCGTTGGTGCGGCAGCCATCAAATCGCAGCACGCGCAGCCGGGGAAATGGGGGCGCCAGGGCCACAAAAAGCTCACGGGTGAAGCCGGCCATGACCTGGGCGGGCGGCTGGGCTACGGCGGTGCGGAGGGTGACGTGCATAAGTAGTCAGCACAACGGTGCCGGCCGGGCTTTGTTCGCCGGCCCGGCCTGGGGCGGGGCTATTGCAGACCGGTTATCCGAAACTCGACCCGGCGGTTGAGCTTGCGGGTGTATTCCTGGGCGTTGCTGGCGGCGGGCTGGGCGCCGCCTAGGCCGATGCCGCTGATGCGGGTTTCGCCAATGCCGTGGACCACCAGGTATTCCTTCACCGTGCCCACGCGCTGCTCGCTGAGGGCCACGTTTTTTTCCGGTGGCCCGGTGTTGTCGGTGTGGCCGCGCAGCTCAATGGTCATGCGCGGGTTTTCGGTCAGCAAGCCCACCAGCTTATCCAGGGCCGCAAACGAGGTGGGCAGCAGCACCGCCCGGCCCTGCTCAAACTGCACGTTGTCGAGCGGCACGGTGGCGCCCACGGCCAGCGGCTGGAGCAGAATGTCCCGCACCAGCACGCCGGGGGCGGCCGTCCAGGTGCTGTCGGCCGCGATGTAGCCGGTGAGTTGAGTACGGTAGCTGTGGCCCGTTCCGGGCTTCGCCGCGTACGAAAAAGAGCCATCCGGGCTCAGGCGTACCACTTTGCCGAACCCACTAAGGCCCAGGCGCAATTGGGCCTGGGGCAGCGGCTGGTAGGTGGCGGCGTTCAGCACGCGCCCGCGCCAGGCCGCGGTGGTGGGCGGCGGGGGCGCCGGGGC
>JAYSZD010000049.1:0-5737 GCA_043738185.1 Hymenobacter sp.
GGTAGTCAACTTGCCAGAGTTGTTCGGGGCCGGTGCTGATTTGTAGCATCTGAAGCGAATAGGGTGGGATGGAAGCGGGGGTTAAAGGTAGGTCAAATCTCAAATTAATTCAGAAATTGAGGCGTTTTTCGCCTGTTATCCTTGGCATGAGGTATTTGGTTTCGGGCTTCACCGGCCTGCTGTTATTCATTCACTTGCTGGCTGCCGCCCAATCGTCGGGGCCGGGAGCCCGGAAGCCCGGGACCAAGACACCCGTGAACAAAAAAACCGTGCCGGCCGCAGCACTCGCATCGGCGCCCGCCGGGCTGGTAGTGCCTTCCTGGCTGGCTGCTGAGGCGCCACTACAGCCGTCCGCCACTATTCTGACGAATGTCGAGGATACTAAACTTGACGTTCGGTTTGACTACAAAAAGCAGTACCTGCTGGGCACGGCAGTGCTCACCCTGCGCTCGCATTTCTATCCGCAATCCGAGGTTGTTCTTGATGCCAAGGGCTTTGATATTCAGAAGGTCGAGCTCGTTGGCGAAAAGAAGAACAAGACGCTGGCTTACACCTACAACAAGCGCAATCTTGTCATTGCCCTCGACCGCCCATACGCGCGCACCACACCTTATCAGATACGCATCGTGTACGTGGCCAAGCCCAATGAGCTGCCGCAGGGCGGTTCGGCAGCCATCCGGGCCGATAAAGGCCTTTACTTCATTAATCCATTAGGGACGGAAAAGAACAAGCCGCGCCAAATCTGGACGCAGGGCGAGACCGAAGCCAGCTCCTGCTGGTTTCCCACCATCGACAAGCCCAACCAGCGCATGACCCAGGAAATCAGCATGACTGTAGAAAAGCAGTTCAAGACGCTTTCCAACGGCTCGCTCATCTCCTCTAAAGCCAATGCCGATGGTACCCGCACCGACATCTGGAAGCTGAGTGCCCCCCACGCGCCTTACCTGGCCTCAATGGTAGTGGGCGAGTTTGCCGTGGTGAACGACTCCTGGCACGGCAAGCCTGTAGACTACTACGTGGAGCCTCAATATGCCGGTACTGCCCGTGCCATCTTCGGCCGCACGCCCGAGATGATGGATTTTTTCTCCAAGCGGCTGGGCTTGGAATACCCGTGGGAGAAATACGCGCAGATAGCGGTGCGTGACTATATCAGTGGCGCCATGGAAAACACCACGGCCACCACGCACGGCAGCACCATCCAGGCTACGCGCCGGGAACTGCTTGATGCCAACTACCAGAGTGGCGAGTCTACCATTGCCCACGAGCTGTTCCATCACTGGTTTGGCGACTATGTGACGAGTGAATCCTGGTCTAACCTGCCGCTGAATGAATCGTTGGCCGACTATTCCGAATTTCTCTGGGCCGAGTTTAAGCTGGGCGCTGACGAGGCCGGTCTGGTGCAGGAAATCAAAATCAACAACTACCTCGAAGAAGCCCTGTCCAAGCGTGAACCCCTGATTCGCTACCGCTATAATAGCCAGGAGGATATGTTCGACCGGCATTCGTACGACAAGGGGGGGCGCGTGATGCACATGCTCCGCAAGTACGTGGGCGACGAGGCGTTCTTTGCTTCTCTGAACCGCTACCTGGTGCAGAATAAGCATTCGGCCGTCGAAATATCCAAGCTGCGCACGGCATTTGAAGAAACCACCGGAGAAGACCTGCACTGGTTTTTCAACCAGTGGTTTATGCAACGGGGGCACCCGGAACTGCGCATCAGCCACTCCTATGCCAGCGGGCAGGTGACCGTGCGGGTGCAGCAGGTGCAGGATACCCTGTTCCAGCCCGTCTACCGTTTGCCGGTCACCGTAGCCGTCTGGACCAATAACAACCAACCCACCGAGCACCGCATCACCGTCACCAAAGCCAGCCAGACGTTTGTGCTGCCCGCCAGCCAAAAGCCCAGCTTAGTCAAGTTCGATAACGAAAGTCAGCTGCTGGCTCAGTTCGAGGAAGACCGGACGCAGGAGGAGCTGATATTTCAGTTCTACCACGCCAAGGGTTACCAGCAAAAGGCCGAAGCCATGGAGCTGCTTCAGAACAAGACGACGGATTTGGCCGTGAGCAGCTTGCTGCGCAACGCTATGAACGACAAGTTCTGGGCCGTCCGCCGCTCCGCCCTCGACCACCTGCGCCGTTACCGCGGGCCCGAGCCGGAAGCCATGCGCAAAGACATCCAGCGGCTTGCCAACACTGACCCTAACCCACGGGTGCGGGCCCAGGCCATTACTACCCTGGCTACTTTGGCCGAGGGCGACTTCGGCCCCATTTACGGTGCCGCCGTCAACGACAGCTCGGCGCTGGTAGCCGCCGCCGCAGTGGAAGTACTAGCCAAAAAACCCAGCGAAAATTCCCGTCAACAAGTCGGGGCGCTTGATAACACGGGTAGCAGCCCGCTCATCCTGGCCGTGGCCAATTACTATGCTTCCAATGGCGGGCTTGACCAATATAGTTGGTTCCTGCGGCGGCTGCCCGACGTTGTGGAAGCCGACCTCTACGCCTACTTCCAGGCGTTTGGTACGCTAATGACGCGTATCCCGCCCGTGGAGCGCGACAAGGGCCTGAGAATTCTGGAGGAGTATGCCCGCACTGCCCCGCGCTACGAGGTCCGCCTCGGGGCTTACCGCGGCCTTGCGCTGCTCGCGGCTACTACTCCCGCGCTGAAGGCAGTACTCCAAAACATCCGCGACAAGGAAACCGACGACCGGCTCAAAGCATTTTATAACCTTATGTAAGAGGACTTGAGAGTGTTTTTCAGAAAAAAGTATCACCTTTTTTTACTTCATCGCTTGCACCTTGCCATAAAACCCTTAATTTTGCGACTCCTTACGAAACACTACTACTACGGTAGTAGATAAAACAAAAGGGAAAGGCTTTCTGGTAATCGACCAGCAAGCAATAAATTGGGGAGGTTCCAGAGCGGCCAAATGGGACAGACTGTAACTCTGTTAGTGTAAACTTTCGAAGGTTCGAATCCTTCTCTCCCCACTTTTTAGAGGCCAACTGCGGGAGTAGCTCAGCTGGTAGAGCGGCAGCCTTCCAAGCTGCAGGTCGCGGGTTCGAACCTCGTCTCCCGCTCAATTAATAGCTGTTAGATTTAAGCTGCTAGCTATTAGCCAGAATTCAAGCAAGCTAACAGCTAATGGCTGTCAGCTAAAATTTTAACAAAAGAATAAGCCGTTTTAGCTCAGTGGTAGAGCACTTCCTTGGTAAGGAAGAGGTCATGGGTTCAAATCCCATAAATGGCTCAGATCATAACACCAGTCCAGCGGTTCTGAAATGTCAGGCCGCCGGCTCGGTTCTCTCAGGCAAGCGACGCACAGTTTTCTATTTCAGTAGGGGCTGAGTCTCGCTTTCTTCGTGTAGGTTCCGATTCTACTTTTATTCAACTTCACCACCCCTTTTTTACTCTTTACAATGGCTAAAGAAAATTTTGACCGGTCCAAGCCGCACGTAAACATCGGTACCATCGGTCACGTCGACCACGGCAAAACCACCCTGACTGCTGCTATCACCCAGGTGCTAGCCGGTAAAGGCTTGGCCGAAAAGCGCGACTTCGGTTCGATTGACAATGCCCCCGAAGAAAAAGAGCGTGGTATCACCATCAACACCTCGCACGTAGAGTACTCGACGGTTAACCGTCACTATGCTCACGTTGACTGCCCCGGTCACGCCGACTATGTGAAGAACATGGTAACTGGTGCTGCCCAGATGGACGGTGCTATCCTCGTGGTAGCTGCTACCGACGGCCCAATGCCCCAGACTCGTGAGCACATCCTGCTCGCCCGTCAGGTAGGTGTTCCTCAGCTGGTCGTGTTCATGAACAAAGTGGACATGGTGGACGACCCCGAGCTCCTCGAGCTGGTGGAGATGGAAATCCGTGAGCTGCTCTCGTTCTATGACTTCGACGGAGACAATATTCCGGTCATCCAGGGTTCGGCCCTCGGCGGCTTGAACGGCGATGCCGCTTGGGTAGCTAAAATCGAGGAGCTGATGGACGCGGTTGACTCGTTCATTCCGATTCCCGCTCGTCTGACCGACCTGCCCTTCCTGATGCCTGTTGAGGACGTGTTCTCGATTACCGGCCGTGGCACTGTTGCTACCGGTCGTATCGAGCGCGGCATCATCAACTCGGGTGAGCAAGTTGACATCCTGGGTATGGGTGCTGCTGCTGGTCTGAAGTCGACGGTTACGGGTGTGGAAATGTTCCGCAAAATCCTTGACCGTGGCGAAGCTGGTGACAACGTTGGTCTGTTGCTCCGTGGCATTGAGAAAGAAGCCATCCGTCGCGGCATGGTTATCTGCAAGCCCGGTTCAGTAACGCCTCATGCGAAGTTCAAGGCCGAGGTTTACGTTCTCTCGAAAGAGGAAGGTGGCCGTCACACGCCTTTCTTCAACAACTACCGTCCGCAGTTCTACCTGCGTACCACCGACGTTACCGGCATCATCACCCTCCCAGAGGGCGTTGAAATGGTAATGCCCGGCGACAACATCACCATCACCGTGGAGCTCATCAGCAAAGTGGCAATGGAGAAAGGTCTGCGTTTCGCTATCCGTGAGGGTGGCCGTACGGTAGGTGCCGGTCAGGTAACCGAAGTTCTCGACTAAGCCTCGGCTTAATCAGTAAAAAAAAGCCGCTCTCGAAACATCGGGGGCGGCTTTTTTACGCTGAATTGAGCCGGATTTACCTTATCAATAGTCGTAGTCGTAGCTGTTGGGGTGGTCTTGAATTGTTACGTATTCATGGTCTTCCTTAATGTGAGACCAGTCAGTCATTGGAATGAGGCTTGGAGAACCTGAGTTGTAAAAGTTTTCTACCAAAAAACCACTATTTATATAGTAGATAGTGGCTATTTCTTCATTCCCTTTAAAATGTACCATTGTAGCTGTTCCTTCCTTCTGAATGACTCTCCATTGAGCATCAAAATCTAAAAGCAGAAATTGTTCAAACGTGGTAGCAGCTAACAACTCTGCTTCCAGCGCAGATTTCTTGTCTGTTTCTCTTTGAAAAACTTCCTTTATTTGCTTATCATTTGCTTCGTTTTGTGCCTGAGCTAAGATTTTCAATCTTTTATCTCTTGCATCAATTTTTGCCTTGGAAGGAAATTCCTCTTTTATATAGTTTATAAATGCTATGACTAGCACTCCAATAATTATGAAAGGAATAAGAAATGCGAATGGACCTTCATTGCCAGGTTCGAGAACATATGTATCACCGATACCAGCAAAAGCCGTTCTATGCGTGAAGGCTAAGAATATTAACGGTAAAGTGCTTAATCTATTCATAATTAGAGTTCTACTTTTTTGATGAGGTATAATTACTCAAGCAAGGTAATGGACATCATGTTGAAACAGATATTGATTAATGGATTTAAAGCAAATACGTTTGCTTTTACGCTTGTTTCTCTTACCTTTGCACTCCCTTTGGCGAAATGCGTTTAAGGGGAATGTGAATAAACGAGTGTGGTGCAGCGGTAGCATACGGGTCTCCAAAACCTTTGACGGGAGTTCGAATCTCTCCACTCGTGCAATCTGGGTCAGTTGGCCCGTTCCATGTCGTCATCAGCGGCAACGCTGTTATTTCCTCAACCGATGGACAAACTGAGCAATTATTTCCGCACTACCGTTGAGGAGATGCGCTACAATGTAACGTGGCCCTCCATAACGGAGCTGCAAAAAAGCGCTGGTCTCGTGCTGATTGGCTCGCTCGTGTTTGCCATCGTAGTAGGCATCATGG
>JAYSZD010000050.1:0-2320 GCA_043738185.1 Hymenobacter sp.
CGGCTGGGTGTACGAAGGCTTCGACGAAACCTATAAGAGCATCGGCGTCGATTTTGACCAGTTTTACTACGAGTCCGAAACCTACCTGCTGGGCAAGGAGCGGGTCGAAGAAGGCCTCAGCAAAGGCGTGTTCTTCAAGAAAGAAAACGGCTCGGTGTGGGTCGATTTGCAAGCCGAGGGCCTCGACGAAAAGCTCCTGCTCCGCGCCGACGGCACCAGCGTCTACATCACCCAGGACCTGGGCACGGCCGAGCTGAAATACCAGGATTTCGGCTACGACAGCAGCATCTACGTCATCGCCGACGAGCAGAACTACCACATGCAGGTGCTGCAAGCCACGCTCAAAAAGCTGGGCAAGCCCTACGCCGAGGCCATTCACCACCTCAGCTACGGCATGGTGGATTTGCCCTCCGGCAAGATGAAATCCCGCGAAGGCACCGTGGTGGATGCCGACGAGCTGGTGCGCGACGTGGTGGCCGCCGCCAAAGCCGCCACCCTCGCAAAAGGTAAAACCGAAGGGCTTTCCGAGCAGGAGCTCGAAGAACTCTACCACATGCTGGGCCTGGGCGCGCTGAAATACTACCTGCTGAAGGTGGACCCCAAGAAGCGCATGCTCTTCAACCCCGAAGAGTCGGTGAATCTGGAAGGCGATACGGGGCCGTTTATTCAATACGCACACTCCCGTACGGCTGCTGTGCGCCGCAAGGCAGCAGAAACGGGGATTGATGTCGGGGCTGATTGGAGCAGCATCACCGAGCTGCACAGTGCGGACAGCGAGTTGATACAAGAGCTGGCACGCTACTCAGGAGTTGTAGCCGAAGCCGCAAAGAATCTGTCGCCTGCTGTAGTTGCCCAGTACGCTTACGACTTGGCCAGAACCTACAACCGCTTTTATCAGAAGGTGCCTATTTTCGCGGAAGCAGATTTGGCGAAGCGCCATCTGAGGGTCTCGCTTTCGGCGCGTACGGGTGAACAGATTAAAGCAGCTTGTGGCCTGCTAGGTATCCAGGTGCCCGAGCGCATGTAGCGCGGACTCTGTAGTCCGCGTCCGCGAACGAAACCCGAACAATTGCCAATGGCGTGGGGACGCGGACTACAAAGTCCGCGCTACTGCGCACTGCCACTATCCTGATGAAAAGCATTGCCGTTTACTGCGGTTCCAGCGCCGGAACCAACCCGAACTATATTGCCCAGGCGCAGGCCCTCGCCGCCGCCATGGTGGCCCGCGGCCTCACGCTGGTGTACGGCGGCGGGCGCGTGGGCCTGATGGGCACCATTGCCGATGCCGTGCTGGCGGAGGGGGGCCAGGTTATCGGCGTCATCCCCGATTTTCTGGATGCCAGGGAGCTGGCCCACAAGGGCTGCACCGAGCTGCACGTCGTGAAATCCATGCACGAGCGCAAGCTGATGATGGCCGACCGCGCCGATGGCTTCATTGCCATGCCCGGCGGCTACGGCACCCTCGAAGAGCTGTTTGAAGTGCTGACCTGGGGCCAGCTTGGCCTGCACCGCAAGCCCGTGGCCCTGCTGAACGTGGACGGCTACTACGACCACCTCCTGCTGGCCCTCGACCGCATGCGCGACGACCAGCTGCTGCGCACCGAAAACCGCGCCCAGCTCCTGCAATCGGCCAACCCGGAAGAGTTATTGAAGCAGATGGCCGCCTACCAGCCCGTGGCGCTGGAGCAGTGGCTGACCCCGCCCACCACCTGATGTAGCGCGGACTTTGTAGTCCGCGGCCCAGAACAACAATCGTTGAAAAGACTTTAACGGCGAGGGGACGCGGACTACAGAGTCCGCGCTACTGCCCAACCATAAACATGAAAAGCATTGCCGTTTACTGCGGTTCCAGCGCCGGAACCAACCCGAACTACATCACCCAGGCGCAGGCCCTAGCCAAGGCCATGGTGGCCCAAAACCTTACGTTGGTGTACGGCGGCGGCCGCGTGGGCCTGATGGGCACCATCGCCGATGCCGTGCTGGCCCTCGGCGGCCAGGTGGTCGGCGTGATTCCCGATTTTCTGGATGCCAAGGAGCTAGCCCACAAGGGCTGCACCGAGCTGCACGTGGTGCGCTCCATGCACGAGCGCAAGCTGATGATGGCCGACCGCGCCGACGGCTTCATCGCCATGCCCGGCGGCTTCGGCACTCTCGACGAGATGTTCGAGATGCTGACTTGGCGCCAGCTCGGACTTGGCAAGAAGCCTTGCGCCTTTCTGGATGTCGGCGAGTTCTGGAAACCACTGATGACAATGCTGGACACCATGGTCCGCGAACGCTTCCTGCATGCCGAACAGCGCCAGGACCTGTGGCATGGCGA
>JAYSZD010000051.1:0-16270 GCA_043738185.1 Hymenobacter sp.
TGCGCGCCGATGGCCACCGCCACGTAGCCGTGCTGAAAAGCGGGCGGCAGCGTATCGAGGCCGACTTCCTGGATTTCGGGAATGAAATAATCGAGCCCCTGGCCGTCGTCCTGCACGCCCAGTGGGGCGGCGGTTTGCAGGTAGCGCTGCACGATGTGTACGCGCGGCAATCGGTCAATCCTGAAGTTGACCAGCAACCATTTCTGCCAATTCACCTTGTCGAAACTGTAAGATTTTACGCCCAGGCGCAGCTTGATGAGACGGGTGCGCAGGTTGTTGTGCAGGTCGATGACGTAATCGAACTGCTCGGCCTTCAGCTCCTGCACCAGCTCGTCGAGGCTGCCCGTGAGGCAATGGACTTTGGCAACGTGGGGGTTGGGCTCCAGCAAGCCGCGGTAGCCGGGCTTGGTGGCAAAATGAACCTGCGCACCCGGCACCTGCTGCGCCAGCGCCCGCACCACGGGCGTGGTCAGCACGATGTCGCCGATGGAGGAAAAGCGAAGAACGAGGATTTTCATGCAGGTTGGCTGAACGTCAAACTCCCCTCCTTACCCAGGAGGGGATGTTCGAACCGAAGGTTCGGACGGGGGTGGTTGCGGGCGTTGGGCCAAGACCGAACAGCTTGTTCGGGGTGTCGGGCATCGTTGGCTACGTCGGCCTTAGGTTCAACGCCTGCAACCACCCCACCTGACGCGTCGCGTCAGCGTCCCCTCCTTGGTAAGGAGGGGAGTTGCTCGTTCGACTACTCAAACAATGACTTCTTGTACTCCAGTGGCGGAACGATGCCGGCTTTGCGCCGCTCAAAATAAGTGGCGGCTTCCTCCACAGACTTCGTATTGAACGTCATCTCCTTCGTCAGCAGACCTTTGCGGCCCATGAGCACACCGTAGCGCATGTCGGCGTAGCCGTCGGTATGGTGGGCATCGGGATTGATGCTGAGCATCACGCCCTGGTCCAGGGCGTAGCGCACCCAGCGCCAGTCCAGGTCCAGGCGCCAGGGGTTGGCGTTGATTTCAATGATAACCTGGTGCTTGGCGCAGGCGTCGATGACGGCCTTGTAGTCGATGGGGTAGCCCTGGCGGCGCAGCAGCAGGCGGCCGGTGGGGTGGCCCAGCATGGTGCAGTAGGGATTTTCAATAGCGCGCAGCAGGCGGTCGGTGGCTTTGCGCTCTTCCATTTTCAGGTTGGAGTGCACCGAAGCCACCACGAAGTCGAAGCTGGCCAGCACGTCAGACGGGTAGTCGAGGGAGCCGTCGCTGAGGATGTCGCTTTCGATGCCTTTGAAGATGCGGAAGGGCGCCAGTTCGGCGTTCAGCTGGTCAATTTCCTGGTGCTGCTGGCGCACTCGCTCCACGCTGAGGCCGTTGGCGTAGTGCGCGGCCTGGCTGTGGTCGCAGATGCCGAGGTATTCGTACTGGTGGTCGCGTAGCCAGGTGGCCATGTCGCGCAAGCTGTGGTTGCCGTCGGAGTAGGTGCTGTGGTTGTGCAGGGAGCCGCGCAGGTCGGCGTCTTCGAGCAGGCGGGGCAGCTTTTTCTCGGCGGCGAGGGCAATTTCGCCCAATCCTTCGCGCAGCTCGGGCACGATGAATTGCAGGCCGGCCCGCTCGTAGAGAGCTTCTTCCCGCTGGAATTTTTCGCGACGGGCCCACTGGCGCAGGCTGGTGGCGGCGCCAGAGCCGTCGGCGCCGGGCAGGTCTTCGGTCAGGTGCGCTTCGGCGGCCGAGTTGAGAAACAGCTCCGTTACGAAGTCTTCGACCGATGTAAGCAGCACCTCCACCCGCACGCCCGAGGGAGCGGCCGTGCCGCGCCACGCAAACGGCCCCGACCGGCGTGGGTCGGCGGCGAGGCCACTCATGGTACTCAAGAGCTTGTGCGCCGTTTCCGGCTGGTTGGTGGCGGCCACCACGCGCACCACTTCCACGGTTTCGAGGCGGCGGCGGACTTCGCCGGCCACGCTCACCTGCTCGGTTTTGAGGGCGCGGCGCAGGTGCTGGACAATGTCCTCGGCCAGCGCCTCGGCCTGTGGGTAAAGCAGCTTGCCCTTGCTCTGGCCGGCAAACTCCAGGGCTTCCAGAATGGATTCCTGGGTCTTTTTACCGAAGCCCTTCAGCTTGCTCACCTGGTCGGTTTCGGCGGCTTCGCGCAGCTGCTCGGTGCCCTCAATGCCCAGCTCGCGCCACAGGCTGCGGATTTTTTTGGGTCCGATGCCTTTGATGCTCAGCATTTCGACTACGCCGGGCGGCGTGGCTTCCAGCAGGCGCTGCAGCTCCGAGAACGTGCCGGTATCAAGCAGCTCGGCTACCTTGGCGGCGGCGGTTTTACTCAGGCCGGTGCGGTCGGGCAGGCCGGAGCGCTCCACTTCCGCCACGGGAAAGCTCAGGGCTTCAAGGGCGCTGGCGGTGCCTTCGATGGCGCGGATTTTGAAAGGGTTTTCGTCGTGCAGCTCCATGAGCTGGGCGGCCAGCTTGAAGGCGCGGGTCAGGGCGCGATTATCCACGGGGAAGGGGTTGTTGGGGGCACGAATGTAGCGTATGCCAGGGCTTGCGCGCCGGAGCGGAGGTCGTCCAACTGCCCTCAAAATGCGTAGCTGCTTGATTAGGGTTACCTTTCCGCTCGTTCCTTTTACTGAAACCCATGCGTGCGCCGTATTCTTCTACCGGGTTATTGCTGGCCGCGCTGCTGCTGGCCACCGCCTGCAAAAAAATCAAGTCCACGGCTGTGGTCACCATGCACGGGCTGGAAGGAACCTGGCTGAATTCGCACGAAGAAAACCGGGAAGACACGCTGGTGTACCGCCCCCAAACGTATGCGTTTCCACCTTCGCGGGGCCGTACCGGCTTCCGAATAGAGCCCTACAGCCACTTCGAGCAGTTCGACATTGCGCCCACCGATGGCCTCACCGCCCGCCCCGGCACTTGGACCATCGACCGTAAGCTGAACATGCGCATCACGCTGGAAAGTGGCCCAAACCCCAATTACACCCTGCAAGTAGTTGAGTTGGATACGGTGAAACAGCTACTAAAAGTGCGCCGCCTTCCTGAAAAAAAATAGGTTCGGGAACGCCTGCAAGCCCCACCTAATTGCTCAATTCCCAATCCATTAGAACCAACCCAACGAGCGGGTAGTTATCGGAGCCACCCAACTTACCTTCCTGACTTATGATGCCGTTGACTGCGAGAGGCCCATTGCTGGCCATTACCTGGGTCTGCCTGCTGATTGGCGCTTTGCCCGCTGCCGGGCAGCAGGCCGCGCCGCAGCCGGTGTCGCCTCTCGTTTCGGCACCGCAGGTGCTGATTGATGCGCCCGCTGCCTGGCTCAGCGACTTGGGCGCGGCCCAGGCGCAGGCTAAGGCCTCCAACCGGCCCGTGCTGGTGGTTTTTTCGGGTTCCGATTGGTGCAAGCCATGCATTATGTACGAGCGGGAAGTGTTTTCGCAGCCAGCCTTCACTGCCTATTCGAAGGACCGGCTGGTGCTGGCGCATTTTGATTTTCCGCGCCAGAAGCGCAACCAGCCCACGGCAGCCCAGCTGAAGCTCAACGAAGCCGCCGCCGCGCAGCTCAACCGCTCGGGCGATTTTCCGCTGGCCGTGCTGCTCTCGCCCGAAGGCCAGGTGCTGGCCAAAACCGGCTACATTGCCGGCGGTCCCGCCGCGTTTGAGGCTTACCTAAAAAAGGTGCTGCCGGCGCTGTAGCCCCACTAGCCTAGCCTATCGTTCGGTAGTTGAACGAGCATTCACCGCAAAGGGCGCCAAGGTAAAACGCAATGCATAAGCCCCGTTTAAGTTGATGAAAACGATAACAACCCCCGGGCAGTGGCTTGGGCTGCTGCTGGGGCTGTGGCTGCTGGGGCAGCCGGGCAGGGCGCAGGGCGTGGCGCCGCGCCACACGTTCAGCCGCAGCACGCACGTGATGGGGTCGCGGTTTACGTTTACGGTGGTGGCTGAGAACGATTCGGCCGGGCAGCGGGCCCTGCGCGCGGGCCTGGGCGAAGTGCGGCGCATCGACCGGCTCATGTCGTTCTGGGATTCTACCTCTGAGGTGGTGCACATCAACCGCATGGCCGGCATTCGGCCGGTGGCGGTATCGGCCGAAACCTTTGAGCTCATCAGCCGGACGCTGCGGCTCTCGCAGCTCAGCGGCGGCGCGTTCGACATCACTTTTGCCAGCGCTGATAAGCTCTACCGGTTCGACCGCCAGGCGCACCCCCGCCTGCCCGACTCAGCCTTGGTGCGGGCCTCGGTGCGGCGCATTGGCTGGCAAAAAATCAAGCTGGATGCGGCGCGCCACACGGTGTACCTGCCCGAAAAGGGCATGCGCATCAACCTGGCGGGCATTCTGCAGGGCTACGGCATTCGCCGGGCCAAGCAGGTGCTCACCGAAATGGGCATTCGGGGCGGGCTGCTGAACGGCTCGGGCGACATTTATTGCTGGGGCCGCCAAGCCGATGGCTCGCTGTGGCGCGTGGCCATCGGCGACCCCGACCACCCGAACAGTGTGGCCGCCTGGGTGGACGTGACGGACGTGGCCGTGGTCACGGCCGGCAACTACGAGCAGTACTTCACGGTGGGCGGGCAGGTTTACGGCCACATCATCAACCCGCACACCGGCTACCCGTCGGTGGGGCTGCGCTCGGTCACGATAGTGTGCGCCGACGTGGAGCTGGCCGACGGCCTGGACGAAGTGGTGTTTGTGAAAGGACCCACCGAGGGCCTGGCGTTTATCAACAATCTGAAAGGAGTAGATTGTACGTTGATAACGGACGACAACCGCACGTTGGTATCGCGGGGCATGAAACCGAATTATTACCACGGCGCCGCCAGCACCCAGCCCTAAACCTATAAACCCATGGCCTTGCCCACAACCCGCTTTCTCTTACCTGCCCGCCTGCTGCTGGCGCTGCTGGTGCTCCCGCTACTCGCGGCGCTGCCCGGCTGCGTATCGGTGGCAGCCTATCAGAAAGTTTACCTCAACGACGAGGACATGAAGCTGAGCAGCAAAACAGTGGAAACGCCCGAAACCAACTTTCAAAGCTACCGCGAGGGTGCCGGCGGCGCCAACGGCGGCAAAGTAGGCGGCGGCTGCGGATGCAATTAATTGATGTTATATCATTTAGCCGTCAACTCACTTGCTTCTCTGACAGCCAGATATAGACTCTGTCTACGTTGAAACGGGTACTGCATCCCCGAAAAAGCAGCACCCGGCCACAAGCCGGCACCGCGCCCCACCCGGCGGGAAGCACCATCCAGAATTAATGAATGCTTTGAAACACTTACTACTTCAGTTGCTGGCCACTGTGCTACTAGCTGCGCCGGCGCTGGCCCAGAACCAGCCGGGCGGCACGCCGCTACTGCCGAACCGGATAGACGGCTTTGGCGCTCCGGCGGCGGCCACCGTGCCCGTAAACCGGCCCCGCGACGAGGCCACCATCGACATTCTGAGCAGCTACTACCAGCAGGACGGTACCAAGGGCGCGGTGGAAGGCGGCCGCGGCACTGAGCGACTGACCGACCTGACGCCTACCATTATTCTCAATATCCCGTTGGATACGGTGAGTCGGCTAACCGCTAACATCGGCGTCGATTTTTACGCCTCCGCCTCCACCGACCGGATTGATTTTGCCCTGTCTACGCCCTCTAGCCGCGACGAGCGGATACACGCCGACTTTGGCTATACCCGCGAGCAAAAGGCCAGGGGCACGCAGTGGGGTGCGGGCGTGGGCTTCTCGCAGGAATACGATTACCTGTCGTTCAACGGGGTGGGCTCCTTCGCCAAGACCTCGGCCGATGGCAACCGGCAGCTGGGCATCACCGGCCAGGTTTTTATCGACCAGGCTACCCTAATCAGGCCCATTGAGCTGCGCAGCACTCCGGCCGTGGGCGACGGCGCCCGCCAGAGCTACAACGTGTCGGTTTCGTACTCGCAGGTGCTCACCAAGCGCCTGCAGGTGGGCATCAGCACGGAGCTGGTGCAGCAAAACGGGCTGCTGAGCACGCCGTTTCACCGGGTGTATTTTTTCGATAACCCCGACCCAAACCGTGCGCTCACGGTCGGCGACGACTTCGCGCCCCTTGCGCCCTCGGCGGCCCGGATTGAAAAGCTGCCCAGTTCCCGCTTCAAGTTCCCGGTGGGCCTGCGGCTGAATTACTACGCGGCAGACCTGGTCCAGATTCGCTCCTACTACCGCTTCTACAACGACAATTTTGGCATTCAGGCCCACACGTTTGAGTTGGAGCTGCCAGTGAAAGTGACGCCGTTTTTTGTGCTGTACCCCTTCTACCGCTACCACCAGCAAACAGCTTCCACCTATTTCGCCCCTTACCTGGGCCATTCCGTGGCCGATAAGTACTATACATCCGACTACGACCTGTCGGGCTTCACGGCCCACAAAACGGGCCTGGGCCTGCGCTATTCGCCGGTATACGGCATCGGCCGCTTCCGCGTGCCGGGCCACGACCGCGCGGGCCGGGCGCGCGTGATGCGGTTCCGGTCGGTGGACCTGCGCTACGCGCACTACCAGCGCAGCACCGACCTCACCGCCGACATCCTGAGCTTCGACCTGGGCTTTGCGCTATAAGCAGCGGCCGACTGAAGCAGTGCGTGACCCAGGACCTTACTTTGTGGTGCAACGGCAGCGGCCCACGCTACGGGCCGCTGCCATTTCTCCTTTTTTTTGATTGATGATGAAGCACTGGCTGGTTAAATCTGAACCCGAAGCGTACTCCTGGTCCACGTTTGTGCAAGAAGACGGCACCGCCTGGACCGGCGTGCGCAACTACCAGGCCCGCAACAACCTCAACCTGATGCAGCCCGGCGACCTGGTGCTGTTTTACCACAGCGTGAGCGAGAAGGCGGTGGTGGGCATTGCCGAGGTAGCCGCCCCGGCCGCGCCCGATGCTACCGCCGAAGCCGGCTCGCCGTGGGTGGCCGTGGCCCTGCGCCCGGTGCAGCCCCTGCCCGCGCCCGTGAGCCTGGCCCAACTCAAGGCCGATGCCCGCCTGAGCGAGCTGGCCTTACTGCGCCAGTCGCGCCTGTCGGTGCTGCCAGTGCGCCCCGAAGAGTTTGATACGATACTGACATTGGCAGGCCAATAGTCTGGCTTTCCGCGAACAAAAAAAGGGGCTTAGTTTGTATCTTTAAAAGGCTAACTACTCGTAGCAGTGAGGCGTACATGGTTGCTTCTATTTAAGTGTAAGGGCATGAAACTCCGCTACTTTTTCCTGCTGCTTTCGCTCTCGTGGGGCCTACTGCCCGGTGCGGCAGTGCTCTACGCCCAGAAGCGCCCGTTGCCGCCCCCGCCCAATGCGCCGGCCCAAACAGCCCGCACCGAGCTGCCGCTCACGGCCACCGAAAGCGAGGTGCACGTGCAGACTGTTCCCGCCGATAGTACGGTGGTGCTGCTGGTAGGCCGCGCCCGTACCTTTTCCACAAAGTCCTCGTTCGCCTTTCAGCAGTACGACCATGCGTTGCGCCTGCGCCAGGAAACGCCCCTGGAGGTGCCCGAAGAATTTGAGTTTAACCGTATGTGCGTGGAGGGCACCACAGTGTATGCCTTGTTCTTGTCGCGGAGTAAACCCGGCCGGCTGTGGGCCGCCGCCTACAACGGCAAGCTGGGCCAGACGCGCACCCAGCAGTATGAAACCCTCCTGACGCGGGATATTCTGGAGCTGAAAGCTTTGGACGGCCGGCTGCTAGCCACAGTACTGCTCAACGACCAGCAGCATGTGACGGCGCTGCTGCTCGACGTCACCAACGGCCGCATGCAGTACGTATCGGCCATCTATGAGCCCCTGCCCACGCAGCTTACATCGGTAGCCGACGCGGCCAGCCAGCGTGCCGAGTACGTGCTCACGCAAACCAACGGCCGCAAGTCGCGCCTGCTGCTCAAGAAGCTGAGCGAGCAGGGCCAACTGGTGAGCTCTGAATTTGTGCAAACGGAGAGCGAGCGCAGCCTCAT
Organism: Hymenobacter sp.; assembly: GCA_043738185.1. Lineage (GTDB taxonomy): Bacteria > Bacteroidota > Bacteroidia > Cytophagales > Hymenobacteraceae > Hymenobacter. Next base: position 7,955 of record JAYSZD010000051.1, read on the forward strand.
CACGGCCCAGATTACCCCGCCCCAGGACACTACCGCCCGCCTGCTGATGGGCACCTACTCGCTGCGCGACCCCAACTACGCCCAAGGCCTGTTTGCCACCGACCTGCGGGCGGCAACCGACGCGGGCACCAAGCCGCCGCTGCGCTTTTATGATTTCCTGCGCCTCAAGCACTTTTTCGACTACCTGAAGCCTGCGCGCCGGGCCCGCCTGCGCGAGCGCACCGACCGGCGCCTGGCCCGGTCGGTGGCCCCCTTGCGCTGGCGCTACCGCGTGCTGCTGCACGAGCTGCGGCCCCAGCCCGATGGCGGCTACGTGCTGGTGGCTGAAATCTATTATCCGCACTACCGCTACAACAACTACGGCAGCTTTGCGGGCTCATTCAACACCGGCTACAACCCTTATGGCTCCGGCTACGCCAATTCCCGGGTTTTTGATGGCTACCAAACCACCCACGCGCTGGTCTGCGGCTTCGACCGGTCGGGCACGCTGCTCTGGGACAACACCTTCGTGGTCGATAACCTGCGGCGCTTCACCCTGGAGGAAGCGGTGCGGCTGCAAACCCTGCCCGATGGCCGCCTCGTGCTGGCTTACCTCGACGACAACAAAATCCGCTACAAGCTGATAGACCGGGCCGAAACCTCGCCCAACGACCACCAAGTGGCCATTCTGACCGGCACCGGCACCGATGGCGGCAAAGAGGATGCCCGCGACACCTCGCAGTCTGACCTGATGCCGTGGTTTGGCAGCCGCTTCGTGGCCACCGGCTACCAGCGGGTACGCTCCGAGCGGGGGCCCGACCGAGAGGTGTTTTTTATTAATTCGGTCGTTTTTTAGTTCGGCCGGAACAACCGTGGGCGGGGCCGGGTGCGTACAACGCACTCTCATTTCTCGCCTCTTTTTCTTCGTGATGCAAAAGCTCCGCTTCCCCGTCCTTTTTCTATTTTTGCTGATGGTGGGCTGCCGCACGGCCGGCCCCAGCACCCCGGCCACTACCGTCGCCTCGTTTTTCTCGAAATACCAGGGCCGCTCCGGCTTCAAAACTGCCGACTGGTCGGCCGACCTGCTCGAACGCCTGGCCCTGGTGAAGGCCGCCAAGCTGCTCGGCGGCTCGGAGCTAACCAATGCCATCACGGGCATTCGCAAAGCCCGGATTATCAGCTTTACCCCGGTCACGGGCTCGGCCGAAAACCTGGCCCAACAGGGTCTGCTACGGGAAGCCACCGGAATTCTGACAGGCAATAAGTACGAGCCCATTTCAACCGGCTCCACGCTGGGCAGCGACTACCAGGTGGCGGTGCGAGCCAGCGGCGACCGGGTTTCGGAATTTGCCGCCACCGGCAAACTACCCGATGTGGCCGATTCGTTCGTGCTGGTAGCAGTGGATGGCAATTTCACCCGCTCACAGGTGCAGGCCCTCAGCAAGTATCTGCCGCAGCTGGTGCAGGCCACAGCCCGCTAGCTTTCTGTCAGTTGCTAATCAAATAACTAACCGCTAACGGACAATTACAAAACCCCTTCAGGTAGTACCTGAAGGGGTTTTGTAATACAAAGTCGCGTGGTTTTTATTTCTTGCCCATCAAGGCTTCAATATCGGCGGCTTGCAGGGGAATGTTGGCCATGAGGTCCTCATTACCGGTGGCGGTGAGCAGGATGTCGTTTTCGAGGCGAATGCCCAGGCCTTCTTCCGGAATGTAGATGCCGGGCTCCACGGTGTACACCATGCCGGCTTCGAAAGTGCGGTACTTGTAGCCCACGTCGTGCACGTCGAGGCCCAGGTAGTGGCTGGTGCCGTGCATGAAATATTTTTTGTAGAGCGGGGCGGTCGGGTCCTGGTTTTTCACGTCGGCGGCATTCAGCAGGTCGAGCTTGATGAGCTCCTGCTCCATGCGTTCGCCCACGGCTTTGTGGTAGGCTTCGATTTCGCCGCCGGGCACAAGGTGGCTTTTGGCAAAGTCCATCACGGCCAGCACCGAATCGTAGACCTGCCGCTGGCGCGCCGTGAACTTGCCGCTGACGGGAATGCTGCGCGAGAGGTCGGCGGCGTAGTTGGCGTACTCGGCGCCAAAATCAAGCAAAATCACATCGCCGGTCTGGCACTGGTTGTCGTTGGTGGTGTAGTGGAGCACGCAGGCGTTTTTGCCACTGGCCACGATGCTGCCGTAGGCCGGGCCACGGCTGCGGTTGCGCATGAACTCGTGCACGATTTCGGCCTCAATCTCAAACTCCCACACGCCGGGCTGCACAAACCCCAGCAGGCGCCGAAACGCCTTCTCAGTGATGCCGCAAGCCGTGCGCATGGCCTTGATTTCTTCGGAGCTTTTGATGGCGCGGAGCTGGTGCAGCAGTGGCGCGGCGCGGCGGTAGGTGTGCAGCGGGTACTGGCTCTGAATGGCTTTGATGAAGCGGGCATCGCGCGTTTCCACTTCTACCACGGCCCGAATGTGGTCGTTGGCGTTCAAATACACGTTTTCGGCCTCGTTCATGAGAGCGGGCAGCACGGTTTTGAAGCTATCGAGCCACATAATGGTGCCGATACCGGAGTTCGTCTTGGCTTCGTCCTTAGTCAGCTTGTAGCCTTCCCAGATGAGGATGAGCTCAGATGTTTCTTTCAAAAACAGGATTTCGCGGTGCTGGGGCAGGCGGGCATCGGGGAAGAGCACCAGAATGCTCTCTTCCTGGTCGACGCCGCTGAGGTAGAGCAGGTCGTTGCTTTGCCGGAAGGCCATCGTGCCGTCGGCATTGGTCGGCATGATGTCGTTGGACTGGAAAATGGCCAGTGAGGCCGACGGCAGCTGCTCGCAGAAACGGCGGCGGTTCTCAACGTAATGCTCGGGGGCGAGGGGCGTGTAGCGCATGCGTTTGATTGGTTGGGAATGGGAGGCGCAAGTTAGGCTCCGGCGGCTGTTGGGGGCCGGAACCGGCCGCCGGGCGGCCCGTTTACGCTCGCCCAGGCCCAATTAGCAGTGGAGCAACGCGGTATTATTTCCGTCTTTTAGTCGGTGATACCTGAAAGCGATAAACAGCGCATCAATCGAAGAAACAGTATTTTTAACCTATATAATTGTTCTTATTCCTTGCAACAAGAAATCAACAAACCCATTCGCCCATTCTATAACCTTACACCCTCAAAAACAGATACTTACATTATAAAATTTATATTCTTAAGTTACCAGTAGTATCACAAGTTTTATAAACTACCAGTTATCATGAGCTACACTATTGCATTATTAAATTATAATATATTACTTTGGCCTAAATACCGCAGTGAAATGCGGTAGCTACTTTTCCATCTAACCCGCTCAACATGAAAACGCCCTTCTACGTCTTGTGTGCCTTGGGAGCCTTGTTGGCCACTGCCATGGCAACCCCGGCTGATGCTGCCAATACGTCCAAACCTGCGCTCACTCATAACATAGCGGCCAGCCGCAGCGCCATGTCCGAAACCGCTACTCCACCGCTAGGGCGGCGTAAGAAGAAGGGTACTTCCTCCGCTCCTTCCAAACTCAACCGCCAGATGCATCAAAACCAGACCCAGCTCAAAGCAAAAGCCCGGCGAGAATCAAAGTCCAACTGGAAGCGCTGCAAACACGGTTTTTAAGGCTTTGCTTGCCTTAACAGGATAATTTTAAAACAGAAAAGCCCTTTGCCAGTTTGGCGAAGGGCTTTTCTGTTGCTGGCAAGGACGGAATTACGCCGTTACTTGGGCTTCGAGCTTTTGGGCGAGCACATGCTTGGGCACGGCGCCTACTTGTTTATCGACGATTTGGCCATTTTTGAACACCAACAGCGTGGGGATGCTACGGATGCCGTACTTCATCGACGTCTGGGGGTTGGCGTCAACGTCAACTTTGCCCACTACGACTTTGCCTTCGTATTCGCCGGCAAGCTCTTCCACTACGGGGCCTACCATGCGGCAGGGGCCGCACCATTCGGCCCAGAAATCGACCAGTACGGGCTTGTCGCCGCTGATGATTTCGTCAAAGTTGGCGTCGGTTATTTCAATTGCTTTGTGTCCCATTACGGTTTGGGTTGGGTTAAGATTATTCTGGCGTGTACGGCCAACGGGGTCGCAAGGTAGCAGATTGGATGGTTAAACAGCGCGTGCGGAGGAAAGTTCAGCCGGGGGGTTCTAGCCGGACGAAGGGCACCAAAAGCTATCCGAACGTCATAAAAAGCGCCATAAAAAGCATTTGTAATGCTTTACAACCGACTGCGCTTGCGAAGCCTTTCAGCACGTTCAAATGCTTTATTCAGCGGCGAGAAGAAGCTTCGCAGGGGTAGCAAAACAGGCCAACTTATATCAGCGTGCAGACTTCCATTTCCATTTCGTGCATTTTCTGGATGAAGGTTTTCGGCTCAATCTGAAAGCGTCGCGAGAACATATCCACGGCCAGGTGCTCATGCGGCTCGGCAAACTGGATTTCCAGGCGCTTGCTGCCCGGCGCGGCTTCGATGGCTTCTTCCAACCGGTCGAGCATGAGGCTGGTCACGGTGCGCAGGTCCAGGCGCACGCGCACGCCTTTGCTACGCTTTTCAGCCACGTCGGCCAGCGGTTCCATCGTCAGGATGCGCAGGTCCCACTGGTCCTGGGAGTGGCGGCGCAGCTCCTGTTTCAGGCGCACGTACATGGGCGGCACCTGCTCGTTGGGGTAGTTGCGCGGGTTAATGAGGGGCGCGAATTTGGTGTAGTCGTCGCGGAACAGGGCCGGGTTGATGCTCGTCTCGTAGTCCTCCAAAGTGAAGGTACAGAATGGCTGTCCGGTCTTGGTGGTCTTGAATAACACGTTGTTAATCAATCCTGCCACGGCAATTTCCTTGTTCTTTATTTCGTCCACTTTGTCCAGACCGCAGGTACAGTAGGCATCCAGCTCCAGCTTGAAGACATCGAGCGGGTGGCCACTCAGGTAGAAGCCCACTACCTCCTTTTCGCGGCGCAGCTGCTCAGTTTTGCTCCAGGGCTCCATCTCGTGCATCTTGGGCAGCGGCGCGGCCACGGCCCCGAAAGCGCCGGCCCCAAACAGGCTGTGCTGGGCTGATTCCTTGGCGGCGGCGTGCTGCTGGCCCAGCTTCATGGCCTTTTCGATGAGGTTCTGGTCGCCGGCGGGAGCATCCAGGTACAGGCGGCGGTGCTTGTCGAAGCCGTCGAAGGCGCCGGCCTGGGCCAGACTTTCGAAGGTTTTCTTGTTCACAGTGCGCAGGTTCACGCGCTTGGCAAAATCGAAAATATCGGAGTAGTTACCGCTGGCTTCGCGTTCCTGCACCATGCTTTCCACGGCGAGTTCGCCTGCGCCCTTCACCGCGCCCATTCCGAAACGAATGGCCCCTTCCTGGTTCACGTTGAATTTCAGCAGGCTCTCGTTCACGTCGGGGCCCAGCACGGGCACGCCCTGCTTGCGGGCTTCCTCAATAAAGAAAGTCACCTTCTTGATGTCGCCCATGTTGTTGGTGAGCACGGCGGCCATGTATTCGGCCGGGTAGTTAGCCTTTAGGTAACCCGTTTGGTACGCCACCACCGAGTAGGCGGCCGAGTGTGAGCGGTTGAAGCCGTATTCGGCAAACTTCTCCATCACGTCGAACACGTCATTGGCTTTTTTGGCCGGAATGTCGTGCAGATTCTTAGCGCCATGGATGAATTTTTCGCGCTCCAGGGCCATCTTTTTCATGTCCTTTTTGCCCATGGCGCGGCGCAAAAGGTCGGCGCCGCCCAGCGAGTAACCGGCCAGAATCTGAGCCGTCTGCATAATCTGCTCCTGGTACACCATAATGCCCTGGCTGTATTCCAGGATGGGTTTCAGCAGCTCGTGCGGATATTCCACTTCCTCCCGCCCGTGCTTACGGTTGATGAAGTTCGGGATGAACTGCATGGGACCGGGCCGGTACAGAGCGTTCATGGCAATCAAATCCTCGATATTCGTCGGCTTCAAGTCCTTGAGATACTGGCGCATGCCTTCCGACTCGAACTGGAACGTGCCAATAGTATCACCGCGCTGGTAGAGCGCGTAGGTCTTTTCATCATCGAGCGGTATTTCATCAATGTCGATTTTCACGCCGTGGTTGCGCTCAATCAGCCGCATGGCATCCACGATGACGGTCAGGGTTTTGAGCCCCAGAAAGTCCATCTTCAGCATGCCGGCGCTCTCAATCACCTTGCCGTCGAACTGCGTGATGAGCAGGTCCGAATCTTTAGAGGTCGAAACCGGGATGTACTTCGTGATATCGTCGGGCGCGATGATGACGCCGGCCGCGTGGATGCCGGTGTTGCGCACCGAGCCTTCGAGCTGCACCGCGAGGCGCAGAATCTGGCCCTTGAGGTTGTCGGGGCTTTCGTCGCGCAGAATGTATTCCAGCTCCTGGTTTTCGGCAAAAGCGCCCGCCAGGGTGGTGCCGGGCTTATCGGGCACCATTTTGGTGAGGTCGTTGGTCTGCGGCAACGGCAGCTCCAAGGCCCGCGCCACGTCCTTGATACTGGATTTGGCCGCCATGGTACCGAAGGTGATAATCTGGGCCACCTGCGTCTTACCGTATTTATCCACCACGTAGTCAATAACTTTCTGACGGTTTACGTCATCAAAGTCAATGTCAATATCGGGCATTGACACGCGCTCCGGGTTCAGAAAGCGCTCGAACAGCAGCGAGTACTTGATAGGGTCGATGTTGGTAATACCCACGCAGTAGGCCACCGCCGAGCCAGCGGCCGAACCCCGGCCCGGCCCCACCGCCACGCCGATTTTGCGGCCGTGGTTGATGAAATCCTGGGTGATGAGGAAATAGCCCGCGAAACCCATCGTCTGGATGATGCGCAGCTCGTAATCAAGCCGTTCTTCGACTTCGGGCGTGCGCTCGGAGTAGCGCGGCGGCTTGGTCATGGTCACGGTGCCGTTGCCAGCGCTCGGGCCAAAGGCGCCCACGTAGGTCAGCTCGCGCAGGAATTCGTCGGCGTTGGCGAAGGGCGCGGGAATGGGGAAGTTGGGCAACAGGATGTCGCGGGCCAGCTTCGGGGGCGTGATTTTATCGACAATCTCATTGGTGTTGTCCACGCTTTCGGGCACGTCGATGAACAGCGCGTTCATCTGCTCCTGGGTCTTGAAAAAGAACTGGTCGTTGGCGAAGCCGAAGCGGGTGTGCGGCTTGGGCTTCTGCAGTTCCTCGTCGATGCGGCGGAGCTGGCGCTGGGCTTTTTCGTCGCGGCTGTGGTCGCGGCGCAGGTTGTCGAGCAGGTCGTACTTCACCTCCCCTTTGCCCGTCATCAGGGTGTAGTAATTGGTATGAATGTCGCCGATGGGGTTGCTGTGCTCCTCGCCGGTGTTCACGCACAGCAGCAGGTCGTGGGCCGCGTAATCGGCCTGGTCAACGTAGTGCGAGTCGTTGGTACAGATTACTTTAACATTGTGCTTGCGGGCCAGGCGCAGCAGTACCTGGTTCACATCCTCCTGGCTTTTGCCGGTGTTGTCGAAATTCATCAGGCCGTGGCGCTGGATTTCGATGTAGTAGTCCTCGCCGAACATGTTAAGCCACCACTTCAGCTTCTCCTCGGCCTCCGCTTCCGTTTTGAAGAGGATGGTTTGCGGAATCTCGGCGCCAATGCAGCAGCTGGTGGCAATCAGGCCCTCGTGGTATCGCTCCAGCAGCTCCTTATCGATGCGCGGAAACTTGGAGTACACGCCCTCGATGAAGCTCATCGAGCACAGCTTGCTCAGGTTGTGGTAGCCAGCCTGGTCCTTGGCCAGCAGTAGCTGGTGGTGGCGCACGTCCTTCTCCCCTTTCTCCCGACTGAACGCCTTTTTGTGCCGGTCCTCCACCAGGTAAAACTCGCAGCCCACAATGGGCTTCACGTTGTACTTATTGGCCTCGGCCACAAAGTTGAACGCGCCAAACATATTGCCGTGGTCGGTGAGGGCCACGGCGGGCATGCCGTCAGCCTGCGCCTTCTTCATCAGCTTACTGATGCTGGCCTGGCCATCGAGCAGGGAGTATTGCGTGTGCGAGTGGAGGTGCGAAAAAACGGGCATAGCTATCTAATTAATAATTATCAATTAGTAATTAATAATTATTGGTGGCGTGTTTTAGTAAAGATACCCCCGGCCAGCGGGCATTCCCAAACCCCAAATCCCTGGTGCCTGATTCCCTGAGCACTGTCTTTTTCACTGCTTCAAGGGTACCGCCCGCCACCGTGCTACCTTCGTGGCTGAACTTGTCAAGCTCAACCGCGTTGTACACGAACTGGCCTTTGGCTGTGGCAGCTTCCCGCTGTTTTTTTTGTGCGCCGCCTCGGCGGCGGGCAACACAAAACCTGCTTTCTAGCCCCGGATAGCACG
>JAYSZD010000052.1:0-5720 GCA_043738185.1 Hymenobacter sp.
CTTCAGCTACCAGACTGCTGCCCGACACCCGCACGCGCATCCTCGACCTGGCTGAGAAGCTACTGCTGGAGCGGGGCTTCAATGGCTTCAGCTACCAGCACCTGGCCAAAGAGCTGGGCGTGAAGCCGGCAGCCATTCACTACCATTATCCCAGCAAAGATGACCTCGGCACGGCCATTGTAGCCCGGCAGCTACGCCGCTTGCGTAAGTGGCGCGACCTGCCCCGCGTGGCTGACCTGCCCCCCGGAGAACAGCTTGACGCGCTGCTAGCCGTGTATGACAACCACCTGGGCCACGACCGTCGGGTGTGTCTGTTCGGGGCCTTGGCGGCCGACTTCCGCACGTTGCCGGCGCCTATGCAGGCCGAACTGCGCACCTTTAACCGGGAGCTGACCGAATGGCTGGCGCAGGTGTTGGCCGTGGGCCGGGCCACCAAGGCGCTGCGTTTCGTGGGCAGTCCGGCTGCCAAAGCCGCGCAGGTGCTTAGCACGCTGACGGGGGCTCTGCAAGCGGCCCGTGTGCATGACGAAATGCCATTTCAGGTGATAGTAGGCCAACTACGATTGGAACTGCTGGGCTGAATGCCGTACAGGTCATTGCTTGTGCGTTAACAAAAAATTAAAAATATCTCCAGCTAACTCAGCCGCGCCACTCGCTGAAGCAGCTGCTACCATCTTTCTGATTTTATGCCTGATACGCTGCTGCCCAAGTCGCCGAAAGTTCTTAAAGCCCTGTTGCCGCCCAGCGTGCGCTTACTGCGCTGGCAGCTGTGGCTAAAGTGGGCCATTGCGCCTAATCTAGCGTTCCGGCAGGCGTGGGGGCTGTTTGTGACGCCACGGCGCCTGCCACTCAAGGCTTGGGAAGCGCCCGCGCTGGCCGGTGCTTCCCGCCGCACCGTGGTGACCGAAACGGGGACCGTGGCCGTGTACGAATGGGGGCCGCCCACTGCGCCTGCCGTGCTGCTGGTGCATGGTTGGGAACATCGGGCCAGTTTCTGGGGGGCTTGGCTCGCGCCCCTGCTGGCGGCTGGCTACCGCGTAGTGGCCCTGGACGGGCCCGCGCACGGGGCTTCGAGCGGCCGGCAGGTCACGCTGACTGATTTTGGCGGGGCCATCCAGGCGGTGGTGAATACGCTGGGCAAGGTGCGGGCCATTGTGGCGCACTCGTTTGGAGCCGCGTCGGTGGCGGGGCTGCCCGTGCGGCTGCCAGCCGGGGCAGTGCTGCCGCGCCTCGTGCTGCTGAGTGCGCCAGAAGGGCCGCAGGTGGTGGCCGAGCGGTTTGCCGACTTCCTGCGCCTGCCCCGCGGACTGGTGGGGCGGTTTGCGACTCACATCGAGCAGAGCACCGGCCGCCCCGCCGCGTCGTTTGCCACGGCCGCTTCGGGGCCGTCCATCGGGGCCGAAAAGGTGTTGGTGTTGCACGACGAAGCCGACGAAATCATTCCTTTCGTTGAGAGCCAGCAAATTGTAGCCGCCTGGCCCGGCGCGACGCTGCACGCCACGCGCGGTCTGGGCCACAACCGCATACTGCGCGACGCCGACGTAATTCAAACTACCGTGGCATTCCTTGCGTAGGTCGCCGCGGCGCTGGCATCAGCCGAAATGCCATTGCGTTTGTTGTGAATACAAACTCATCCTCAACCCCACATTCTTATGGTAAAAGTCGCCCTGTTGGTCCGCCTCGAAGTGAAGCCCGGCCACGAACAAACCGTGGCTGATTTTCTGGCCGGTGCCCTTCCCATTGTGGAGGCTGAGCCCGCTACTACCACGTGGTACGCCCTGCGCCTGGGTCCATCCACGTTTGGCATTTTCGACACTTTCCCCGATGAAGCCGGCCGCAAAGCCCACCTCGCGGGCCAGGTAGCCGCGGCCCTGGGCACCCACGCCGACCTGTGGGCCAGCCCTCCTCAAATTGAAATGGTAGAAGTTTTGGCCTCGAAGGGCGCATAAGCCCGCCCGGTGCGGCCGCTCCTTGCCGGGCCGGGCCGTTGTGCCTGCCGCCGGGCAAGAATTTGTGTTACGGAGTTTTGCCCGCCAAGCCAGCTGTTCAGGTTTTTTGCCTGAACAGCTGGCTTTTTTGCGTTTAATCTTGTTACTGAGTAATAACTATATGAATTACAACTCTCTGTAACTGACAAACCGCTGCTTATGCTACTGCTGGCTCGCATTGTACGCTCAACTTACTTGCCTCTGCAACTCATTTGGGAAAGCAAGCGAACCGCTTATGTGCTGAGTGTGGCGCTGGTGACGGTGTTTACAATGAGCATGGTGCTGGCCCTGGTCAACTACACCGGCGTGCTGGTATTGCCGGGCATGTGGGGCAAGGTCCATTTCCTGCAGGCCGTGGAAATATCGTTTACGCTGCTGCTATTTTTTGAAATGGTGAGCCTGGTATTTGTTATTCCCGCCTCTATTGCCAATTCCATCGGCAAGCAGATTGAAATTCTGAGCCTGATTTTACTGCGGTCTTCTTTTAAAGAATTCTCGCATTATAATTTCCAGCTTCCCCTACAAAGCCAGCTCGAATCGGTGTATAAAATGGTGGCCGATGGGGTGGGCGCCCTGCTGGTTTTTCTGCTGCTTTCGGTTTATTACGGAATTCAGCGGCACCGCTCCATCACGCAGGAAGGCGATAAGCTGCAATTTGTGTTGCTGAAACAATTCATCGCGCTGCTGGTGCTCATCACCCTGTTGGGCATGTACGGATACGACGTTTTAAACATGTTCAGCAGCAGCCATTGGGTGCAGTCAGCAGACAGATTCTACATGATATTGATTTTTGGCGACCTGCTGTTTATGCTCGTCGCCTTTCGGTACACGCTGCATTACCCGGATATTTTCCGGTATTCCGCTTTCGTGCTGGTTACGGTATTTATTCGGTTTTCGCTGTTGGCGCCGGTTTATTATAATGCGCTGCTCAGCTTGTTTTCCGTGGTCTTTGCCATCGCCGTGGTGTATTTTCACAATTTGTTCACGGATGGCCGGCTGGCCTACATTACCAAAAACCAGCCCGGAGGCAGCGATTGATTTCAGCTGAAATCTAGTGTCGGCCCGGGAGCCCATGCCGCCGCCGCGCTACAGGCTGCCCACGCCTTCGGCGGCCAGCTGCCGCAGCACCTCGCGTAGGCCATCCGCTTCATGGATAAGCCGGCCCACTTGCTCCACATATTCCGCCTCGGCTCGCAGGTCGCGTTTGAGTTGGCGCAGCTCCAACTCCTGCTTTTTGGTGGAAGTGCCCACAAAGCCGTTGGGTCCGTATTTCAGCTCGTTCATTTCCTGTTTCAGGGCAGTTTGCTGCTGGAGCAGGGCGCGGGTGTAGCGGGCCAGCACGTCGTCGGAGTCGGCATCGGCCGGGCCCGATTCGGCCAGCAGCTGCAGCAGGGTGTAGAGGTCGTCGGCTTCGTAGGCCTCGGTGATGCGCTGCATCTGGGCGGTTTTGTCGGCTTGCTTTTCGGGGTCGCGCTCCAGGTCGGGGTGGTGGGTGCGTGCCAGCTGGCGGTAGATGGTTTTGGCGTTGGTTTCGAGCTGTTTTTGGTCGGCTTGCTCGGCGTCTTCCTTGGCCCGCTGGGTTTTGGTTTTGCGGCGGGCACGGGCCGCGGCAGCGGCTTGCTCGTGCGGCGGCAGGGTGGGGTCGGGGGTGTAGTGCTCGGGTATTTCGGCGCTGCGGTGCTGCTCGGGCCGGGCCTGGGCCGCGTGGTGGCGGTGGGCCGTAGGGGCGTATTTGCGCAGTATTTCGCCTTCGTCTTCGCCAAACCGTTGTTCCAGCGTCTGAGCATTGCCCACAATCAGGTCGGTAATCTGCTGCTCTTCCAGGCGGCTGAAGTAGCCCAGCAACAGGGCGTCTTCCAGGCTCGGAAACAGGCTGCGCCGGGCGGCGACCACGGCCGTGGCGGCGGGCCCCACCTGCTGCCAGTAGCGCCGGCGCGCTTCCGCCTGCTCGGCGCGTAGGTCGCGCAGCCGCTCGCGCAGGTTTTCCACGTCCAGAATGGCCTGCCGAAAAGCTTGCTGTACGAAGGTGCCGGCGGGTTGCCCGGTGGTCAGGACCGGGACGGTAATACGGTTTGGGTGCGCAGAATCGGGGTTTTGCATAGAATGACAAAGGTAGTTCTACCGTTTCACCCCACCCCCGGCCCCTCCCCTCCGGGAGAGGGGAGCCAGGCGTCTGCTTACGTTAGGCTCCCCTTCCGGAGAGGGCCGGGCCGGGGGTGGGGTGACTTACGGCCAAAGCTCAAACGCCACCCGAAACGTGTTGCAGTGCGCGTCCACGATGTCGGCCAGCCGCTCGGAGTAGCCGCCGCCCATGCTCACGGCTACCGGCAGCTGGTGCTTGTGGCACAGGCCCAGCACGTATTCGTCGCGCCGGCGGCAGCCGGCGGGTGTGAGGCTCAATTTCCCGAGCTTATCGGTGGCCAGCACGTCTACTCCGGCTTGATAGAACACGAAATCAGGTTGTACCTGGGCCAGCAGTTTGGGCAGTGCCTCGTGCAGCAGGCGCAGGTAGTCGGCATCGCCGGTACCCAGCTCTAGGGCAATATCCAGGTCCGATGTCTCTTTGCGCAGCGGATAATTGGCCCCGGCGTGCATGGAAAACGTGAATACCCGGGGCTCATTCCAGAAAATAGCCGCCGTACCATCGCCCTGGTGCACATCCAAATCCACGATGAGAACCTGTCGGGCCAAGCCCTTGGCCAGCAGGTGCGCGGCGGCAATGGCTTGGTCGTTCAGCACGCAAAATCCCTCGCCCCGGTCGGCGAAGGCGTGGTGGGTGCCGCCGGCCAGGTTCAGGCCGATGCCGTCGCGCAGGGCATGTCGGGCCGATTGCAGGGTGCCCGCGCTGCTGCTGAGCGAGCGGCGCACCAGCTGCGGACTTTGCGGTAAACCCAGGCGGCGCACCTCGGCGGGGCTGAGCTGTAGGTCGCGCACGTTGTGCCAGTACCCGGCCGTATGCACGCGCAACACGTCTTCTTCGGCGCACAAGCCCGGCTCGTAGAAGTCCTCGGCAGCCGCAATCCCCTGCCACAGCAGTTGCTCGCGAAGCAGGGAGTATTTGGCGATGGGGAAGCGGTGGCCGGTAGGCAGGTCGAGGGTGTAGTGGTCGGAAGTAGCGAGTCGGGGCATCAGGGAGGTGCGCTTTAGCTGGCACCGCAGGGGCGTAAACGGAATCGGGAAAGAATAAGGGGTCCTCAATCCGAATAATATCTTTTAACTTCTAAACACCGTTGAGACTTAAGCCAGGTGCCATTATATCCTTCTCTGCAATCCGGTAAAATTATTAATTACCCCGCTATTTGAATTTATCAAAAATTATTACCAATTATTTTAAAAATAATTTGCTTAATTAAAATTAATGCCCAACCTTTGTTCCACCAAAAGCAAACAACCGTGTACCGCCACCTAACTCTCACCAGCAATTCGGATAAGATGCAGCCAGAACGGCTGTCTCCGCTCGGTACGTTTGCCTGATTTCAGCCCCCGCTGAAATCCGACACCGCCCGAGCCCACAAGCTCGGGTTTTTTGTTGTTAGCCGGTTATCAACCGCTTACCTCATTCAATCCATGCCTAATATCCGCCCCAGTTACCTGCCCAAACAGTTGCAGCTCCGGCCCGATAGCGGTTTGGATACACGCCACCGTGCTTTTCTTCCTCGTTGGAAACGTCGATAACTTCGACGTGACTTCCGCGAAATAGAAAAGCCCGGCTCTCCAAAAGTCGGGTTTTTT
>JAYSZD010000053.1:0-5712 GCA_043738185.1 Hymenobacter sp.
CCCAACGTGAAGGTGCCTTTTCAGCTGGAGCACAGCTACATTGCCATTGCTACGGGTGGTATTGCCGGCAAAGGTCCCGGCAAAAGCACCGAGCGCAACATTCTGCCGCACCCTTATTCCGACTTCATCTACGCCATCATCATCGAAGAATACGGCCTGATTGGTGGGGGCGTGGTGCTGTTTCTCTACCTGGCTTTCCTGTACCGGGGGCTCAAAACTGTGATGAACAGCTACGGCGCGTTTGGCGGGCTGCTTTCGGCGGGCCTCAGCTTCAGTCTGGTGCTGCAGGCGCTGGTGAATATGGGTGTGGCCGTGGGGCTGGGGCCCATCACCGGCCTGCCGCTGCCTTTGCTGAGCATGGGCGGCACCTCCCTTATTTTCACGGGTATCAGCATCGGCATCATCCTGGCTGTCAGTCGCGGGGAACGCGAAGTGCGCCCCATGACCGGCGAACCCGACGACACGGCGCGTATCCCCAGCAAGCGGGCCGCGTATGCTTGAGGATATGACTAATTCACCTCTGCGCGTCATTATCAGCGGCGGTGGCACCGGCGGGCACATTTTCCCGGCGGTAGCCATTGCCAATGAACTGCGCCGCCGCCGGCCCGATACCGATATCCTATTCGTGGGCGCCAACGGCCGCATGGAAATGACGCGCGTACCCGAAGCCGGCTACAAAATTGTGGGGCTCGACATCACGGGCCTGCAGCGCCGCCTCACGCCGCGCAACCTGTTGTTTCCGGTGCGCGTGCTTCGCTCGGTGCGCAAAGCCGGGAAGCTGATTGAGGAATTCCGGCCCGACGCCGTGGTGGGCGTGGGCGGCTACGCCTCGGCGCCGGTGCTGCTGGCGGCTACCTCGCGGGCCATTCCGTCGCTCATTCAGGAGCAGAATTCGTACGCCGGCCTGGTTAATAAGCTGTTGGCCCGTCGTGTGGACCGAATTTGCGTGGCCTACGACGGAATGGAGAAATTCTTTCCCCCGAGTAAGCTGGTGGTCACTGGCAACCCCGTGCGCGCTGAAATAGCCGGCGGCTCCCGCGCCGAAGCCCTGGGTTTTTTTGGGTTGAATCCGAATAAGCAAACCCTGCTGGTGGTGGGGGGCAGCCTCGGGGCCCGCACCCTGAATATGGCCACGGCCGCAGCCCTGCAACGCCTGTGCGAAGCCGGCGTGCAGCTGCTCTGGCAAACCGGCAAGCTCTATTTTCCCGAAGCCCAAAAGGAGGCCGAGACGTATCGGAACGACAACATGTATGCGCTGGAATTCATCCGGCGCATGGACTTGGCTTACGCTGCGGCCGATGTGGTCATTAGCCGGGCCGGCGCGCTGTCGGTTTCCGAGCTGTGCCTGACGGGCAAGGCCAGCATTCTGGTGCCCTCGCCCAACGTGGCAGAAGACCACCAAACCAAAAACGCCCTCGCCCTGGTTAGCAAAGGCGCCGCCGTGCTCATCACCGACGAGCAGGCCCCGGCCCTGCTCTACGACGAAGCCCTGCGCCTCCTCAACGACCGCGCCGGACAACAGCAGCTCAGCGCCCGCGTCCGAGAGTTAGCTCATCCCAACGCCACGGATTTGATTGTGGACGAGCTGCTTCGGTTAATTAAAAATGAAGAATTAAAGAAGAATACGTTCAGCAGGACGTTTAAGTAGTTGGCCAGGTACTTAATGCCTTGCTGAACTGCTTCAATCTATCGTTAAAAAACACCCATTTCTAATTAAGCCCTTTGAATCAGTTTCCCTACGTTTTCTTTCTCGGCATTGGCGGCATTGGCATGTCGGCGCTGGCCCGGTGGTTTCACGTCAACGGTCATCAGGTGAGCGGTTATGATAAAACCGAAACGCCGCTGACGCAAACGCTGGTCGCCGAAGGAATCCGGGTTCACTATGTGGATGCAGTGGCCAATATTCCCGTTGAAATCAGGGAAAACCGCACTCAAACATTGGTAGTGCTCACTCCGGCCATTCCGGCCGAGAGTCTGGAATGGGCCTGGCTGCGGGAAGCGGGCTACGACATTCGCAAGCGCAGCCAAGTTCTGGGCGTGCTCACGCACGGCCGCTATACTATAGCCGTGGCTGGTACACACGGAAAAACCACTACCAGCAGTATGGTGGCGCACCTGTTGCACCACGCCGGGCAGGACGTGGGCGCTTTCCTGGGCGGCATTGCCGTGAACCTGGGCAGCAACCTGCTGCTGCCAGCAAGCACTGATGCTCCCATTGTGGTGGAGGCTGATGAATACGACCGCAGCTTCCTGACCTTGTTGCCCGATGTGGCCATCGTCACGAGTACCGACGCTGACCATCTGGACATTTACGGTGACCAAAACGCGCTGATTGACTCCTTCCGGCAGTTTGTGAGCCAGATAAAGCCTGGCGGCACGCTGCTTATTAACCATACGGCCCACCCGAGCGTGGCTGCCGCCGCACCAGCGGGCACGAACATCATCCGTTACGGCTTATCGGCCGAGCAGGGCCCGGAATTGTTTGCAACCAATATAGCTGCCGAAGGCCACCAGTTTCATTTTGATTTGACCGGTCCGAAAGAGGTGGTAAGTGGGTTACAACTGGCCGTGCCGGGCTACCACAACGTGGAAAATATGCTGGCCGCGGTGGCCGTGGCACAAATTCAGGGCGTTGGACCTGAAAAGATTCGGGCAGCGGTAGCAGCTTACCGGGGCGTGAAGCGCCGGTTTGAGTTTGTGGTGACGGCGGTCGAAAACGTGTATCTGGACGACTATGCCCACCATCCGCGCGAAATAGAGGCCTTTTTGCGTTCTGTGCGGGCGTTGTATCCGGGCAAGCGGCTGCGGGTCATTTTTCAGCCCCACCTTTTTACCCGCACCCGCGACTTTGCCGAGGGCTTTTCCAAGAGCTTAAGTATTGCAGATGAGGTGTTTTTGTTGGATATTTACCCGGCCCGGGAGAAGCCGCTGCCCGGCGTAACTTCGGCGATGCTTCTACCCGGCATCACCGCCCCAACCAAAGCTATTCAAACCAAGGAACAAGTGCTGGCCGGTGCTAAAACCGACTGCTCGTTCGACATTCTGGCTACGGTAGGTGCCGGGGATATCGACACTTTGGTGCCGGAATTGAAACTGATTCTGACCAGGCGCTGGAAATAGCCTGCGTTTCAACTCACACCCAACTCCTCTCATTTCCTAGATTTGGAACGCACCGTTAGAAATTTACTTGTTGCCGCTGCCTGCTTGTTGGTGCTGGGCGCGCTGGGCATTTTTGCCACCATGCACCAGGCCCGCCGTCCTGTTGGGACGGTGAGCGTGAATATTGCCAACGAATTCGACAACTACTTCATCAGCGAGCGCGGCGTTACGGCACTGCTTACCAAGGGCGGTACCCAACCCGTAGTAGGGTCCCTGCCCGAAGGCCCCCGGCTGCGCCAACTGGAGGCGCGGGTACGTGCGCACCCCTTCGTGCGCGAAGCCCAGGTGTACCGCGACTTGGCGGGAAACCTTCATGCCGACGTGCGTCAGAACCGCCCCATCGCCCGCCTCACTCATCCCGATACCCGCCTCGATACTTACGTGGATGCCGAGGGTCATTCCTTGCCACTTTCGCCGCTCTTCACGGCCCGCGTGGCCACGGTGGCCCGGCCCAACGGCGCCAGCCTGCCAACTGGATTTTTCCAGGATAGCACCGGGCGGCGCTACCTGGAGTTTTTGCGCTACGTAGACGAGCATGAATTCTGGAAAGCTCAGGTTTCGGAGGTTTTTATTGAACCGGGCGGCAAGCTTTCCTTCACGCAGCAAGTGGGCGACCAGCGGATTGAATTCGGAGTGCCGGAAAATATTTCCGAAAAATTCGCTAAGCTTATGGTATTTTACCGGCAAATCCCGTCAGTTTTGGGGTGGGATACCTACCACCGCGTAAACGTCGAATACCAAAATCAAATCATTTGCGAATAGTATTTCGCTGAAGAATAGACCGTTAGGTCAATAATTTTTAACTTCCACACCCCAGCTTCCCTCACGCTCGCCAGCACCGCTTCTATGCAACAAGACAAAATCGTCGTCGGGCTCGACATTGGTACCACAAAAATCTGTGCCCTCGTGGGCCGTAAAAATGAATTTGGAAAACTTGAAATCCTGGGCATGGGCAAAGCTGTGTCGGAAGGGGTTTCGCGGGGCATTGTCCTCAATATTGACAAGACGGTTGACGCCATCAAACGGGCCATTCGGCAGGCCGAAGAGCAGTCCGGAATTAGCATTGGACTGGTAAACGTGGGCATCGCGGGCCAGCACATCAAGAGCCTGCAGCACAATGGCAGCATCACGCGCAACTCGCACGATACCATCGGGCCCGACGACGTGAACCGCCTCACCCAGGACATGTACCGCCTCGTGACCCAGCCCGGCTCGCAAATCATTCACGTGATGCCGCAGGATTACAAAGTGGACTACGAGGAAGGCATTGCCGACCCCGTGGGTTACGAAGGCGTGCGCCTGGAAGGCAATTTCCACATTATCACGGCCCAAAGCACGGCCATCAACAACATCAATAAGTGCGTAACCAAGGCCGGGCTCGAAATTGCCGACCTGATTCTGGAGCCCTTGGCCAGCAGCATGTCCATCCTTTCCGAAGAGGAAAAAGAGGCCGGCGTGGCGCTGATTGACATCGGCGGCGGCACCACCGACCTGGCCGTATTCAAGGATGGCATCATCCGCCACGCGGCGGTACTGCCCTTTGGCGGCAACATCATCACGCAGGACATTAAGGCGGGCTGCAACGTGGCCCCCGGCCAGGCCGAGCAGCTGAAGGTGAAATTTGGCAAAGCCATAGCCCAGGAAGCCAGCGACCACGAAATCGTGAGCATTCCCGGCCTGCCCAACCGCCCGCCCAAGGAGGTTTCGCTCAAGAACCTAGCTTACATCATTGAGGCCCGCATGTCGGAAATCATGGAGCTGGTGTATGCCGAAATTTACCGTATGGGTTTGCACGACAAGCTCTCGGCGGGCATCGTGCTGACGGGTGGCGGCTCGCAGCTCCAAAACCTGGAGCAGCTTACCGAGTACATCACCGGTTTGGATACGCGCATTGGCTACCCCAACCAGCACCTCGGCAAAAGCCGTATTGAGGCCGTGAAATCGCCGATGTACGCTACTACGGTGGGTCTGGTGCTGTCTGGCTACCACTCGCTTGATGAGCGCAACTCGCGTGCTCCCTACGAGCAGGAAGAGCAGGTTATTCCTGCTTACTATGCTCCTCAGGCGGCTGCGCCGGTTCCGGTTTCGGCTCCGGTGGAGGTGCGCGCTGTGGTGCCGGCCGCGCCGGTGCCCGCGCCAGTGCCTGTTAAAGCCAAGGAGCCCGGTGCGGCCAGCCGCTTCTTTAAAGACATCATCACCCGCACCAAGGGGCTGCTGATTGACGATTACGACGATAAATCCTACTAGCGCTTAGTTATGAGTTATGAGTTGTGAGTTAGGAGTTGGTGAATCTGCCATTTCTAACTCACAACTCATAATTCAAAACTCATAACTCAAAAATTATGAATTACAAATTCGACATTCCTGCCCAGAATAAGTCAATCATTAAGGTGATTGGCGTGGGTGGTGGTGGCTCCAATGCCGTGAAGCACATGCACAAGCAGGGCATCAAGGACGTGGAGTTTATCATTTGCAACACCGACCACCAAGCGCTGCAAAGCTCCACGGTGCCCAATAAGCTTCAGATTGGCGTGGACCTGACCGAGGGCCTCG
>JAYSZD010000054.1:0-2310 GCA_043738185.1 Hymenobacter sp.
TCGAATTCGATGGATACGCCGCGCTTTTCCAGGGCTTTCTCGATTTCGGCCCGCACCTTGGCCGACGTTCCCACCGGAACGGTGCTTTTCGTAACGATAACGCCGTAGCTGTTCATGCTTTCGCCAATGCCGCGGGCCACGGCCAGCACGTATTTCAAGTCGGCCGAGCCGTCTTCGCCGGGAGGCGTGCCCACCGCGATGAAGGCCACGTCACAGTCCTGAATGGCTTCGGTCAGGTTGCTGGAAAACTTAAGCCGGCCTTTCTCCACGTTGCGGCTCACCATTTCTTCGAGTCCGGGCTCGTAGATGGGCATAATGCCCTGGTGCAGGTTGTCTATCTTTTTCTGGTCGATGTCGACACAAACTACTTCTATGCCGACTTCGGCAAAGCACGTACCCGATACCAAACCAACGTAGCCGGTTCCAACAATTGCAATTTTCATAAGCTACCTAAAGCCGGGGAGTTAATAATTTATCGGGCAAATTTAGTCTTTCACGGCTCAACGGAGCCAGAGCAGGCCCGCAGGTAGGCCTGTCGGCTTAGCCAGACACGGACGCAACTCCTTATTTTTCAAGCAATACATAGTCTGGATCGGTAGTAAATATCTGAAAAACATAGGGTTGATTTCGCAGCATCAACCTTTCCTTTGCATTGTGTCCCTCAAATTGGTAGGCGGCGTATTTCATGAAGTACGGCACGGAGGCTACCAACCGGCCGGTGCGCAACCGGGGTGCCCGGTAGCAGCGCAGTGGGTAGAGGTAGGCAAAATTTACTAACTGGTAGCGGGGCCGTTCTGCGGTGAGCTGGTCGCGCAATCGGGGGCCAAATACCCGGTAGTTGATAAGGCCACGTCCGCAGCCGGTAATTTCGATGCCCTCAATTTGCCGGGCATCGTTAATTCCGTGCGCATAGGCCACGTCGCCGGGGTAGCTGACGGCCCGGTAGGCTATGGCAAAAGCCCCGGAGTGCCACAACGCTGCCATTCCACTGCCCCACAGAACCATATTTTTGGCCGGCGGCCATTGGTCCACCGCGTAGTGCAGGACCACCACGGCGCTCAGCACGATGAAGGGCACGAAAAAATGTACGATGCGGCCGTAGAACACCAGATTATGGCCAAACTGCACCGCCGCCGCGTACCCCAGCCAGGCACCAAAAACGATGAGCAGCAGCCCCGCAGCCAAGCCCTTGCCCGAAATCTCCGGACCGGTCCGGGCAAACAGTTCGGGCAGCCGGCCAATGCTCAGCACCACGCCTGCCCCAGCCAGCAACAGCAGCCCCGCTCCCACCCCGCCTTCGACCCGCCAGAAGTACTCGCCGGTGAAGCTAAAGCCCTCCGCGAAGCTGCCTTGCGTGATGGTGGTGGCAATGTAGCGGCTGCTGGCCAGGTAGGAAGTCCCGGAAAGCTGCGCAAGGCCCTCAAACAGTACCAGCACCGTGGCAAACCCGGCGAGCTGCGCCGCCACTGGCTTGAAACGGGCTGTTTGGGAAATTTGAACCGTTTGCTGCTTCGAACGTGTCGCGAGCAGCACGCCAAGCGCCAAAATCACCAGCGGACCCATAAAATAGCCCGGATACACCGCGTAGCTGAACCCGGAGAGCACCCCAACCAGCCATTGCCGACGGCTTACGAAGCGTTTGGTTTGTGAAAGCAGCAGCCACAGTGCCAGCAGAAAGAAAAACAGCGCGTGGTCGTACGGCAGGATGTGCCGCAGGTACACGTTGGTATTCACCAGACTGGAGTACAGCGCCACGCCCGGCAGCGCGAAAGCCACCGGTAAAAACCGCCGGTAAATCTTATAGAGCAGCAGCGCGTTCAGCCCCAGAATGAGCACGTTAAATGCCTGCGGCACTTGCAGGGATGGCGGCGCGTTGGGGTTGAGCTTGAAAAACACCAGCAAAAAAGCCTGCCCCAGCCCGGGCAGCACGCGCCAGAGGCCGTCGCCGGGACGCGCCCCCAGGGAGTTGATGGCTTGCAGAAACTCGCGCCCGTGGCCTTCGCCCAGCGCGCGCAGGCCCAGCATGGCGGTGATGTAGCGGCGCTCGTCCACAAACGCCATGGTGCCCGTGCCAATGAAACTCAGCCGAAACAGCGTGAGGGCCACGCCCGCCAGCAAAGCCAGCTGCCGGAGCAAGCCCAGCTGCTGCCACCACCCCACCAGCCGCCTTACCACCGTCTTAGGCCATGTACTGCTTCCACCACGTCTGGAACACGATGAGGCCCCAGATGCGGGCGTGCACGTCGCCGGGATTGCGCGAGAAAAGCTGCGTTTTGAGGGCGCGAATGGCATCGACATCAAAAACGCCCT
>JAYSZD010000055.1:0-5704 GCA_043738185.1 Hymenobacter sp.
AATGGGGCCGGGCCTTGTCGCTTTATCTTAAGCAGTCGCGCAGAAGTGACGGCATGGAGTAGTTTATGCTATGCCGGGCGCATGCGAGGCATCCCGCTCGCACCGTTCAGGAAAGTACGCGAGATGCCTCGGCTGCGCTCGGCATGACGGCTTGGAAACCACGCTTGCTTATGGCTGAACCCCGGCCAAGGCATCAGATAATCAGCCGGACGCCGCCCAGCTCGGAAATCTGGTACGGAAACCGGTCGCCGGGCGAGCCAATGAACATGAAGTTTTTGGGGATATTCCACTTTTCGGAAAGCTCCGTAATCAGCTCAGGTCCAAATTGGCCGTCCATGGTTACAAAATCAACTACAATCTGCTCGTAGGCGCGGTCCAGCACCCGAATGTCGTTGAGTAGGTCCTGAGGGTATTGTTCGCCATCCTTGAGCAGCGTCACGATTTTGAGGCGGGTGGTGAACTCGTTTTCCACTACGTAGGCCATCACCTTGTTCAGGTTGGATACGTTGTCGCCCTTGGTGAAAAATACGAACTCTTGCTGCGAAAGCTCCCGCAGCTGCCGCCGCACGATGAGGCGCCCCAGCCGCGAGGCGCGGGGCAGGTGCTGCTCTAAGGAGTCCACGGCCGACAGAATAAAATTCAGAATGGCAATGCGGTTGAGCATGATGGACACCACGGCCATGGTGGGGAGGAAGTACTGCAGGAATACCACCAGGTACTCGGGGTGAATCTTGACGTTGCCGTACAGCGCCACCGAAACGCCCAGCAGCGCTAACGTCACCGTGACGATGCCTGCGTAGACGGGGCGCGGCAGGTTGGGACGCTTGCGCTTGAGCAGAAAATTGCCGAGCGCGAAGAAGGCCATCACCGAGAGGAAGGAAATGGTGTACACCCCGGCCAGCGGCCCCAACTGGCCGTTGGTAATGAGCAATACCGATACACAGAGCAGGAAAAACGTAATAAGGATGACGTAGTTGCTGCCCCGCTTATTCTCCTTGAGGAAAAACTGCGGCAGAATGCGGTCCAGCGTCATGCGTTTCATCAGGCCGCTCACGCCCACAAACGAAGTGAGTACGGCTCCGCTGAGCACGGCCACGGCGTTGACGGAGATGAGTGTGCCCAGCCAAGGGCCGCCCGTAACGGTGCCGATGTGCGAGAGCAGGGTTTCGGTGTGCTCGCCCACTTCGGCCATTGGAAGCACGGCAATGGCCAGAAACGCAATGAGCGGGTTGAACACCGTGACGACCACCCACATGTTGCGCAGCGTTTTCTGGAATACGCCCTTGTCCTGCTCCTCCACGAAGTTGGCTGAGCTTTCAAACCCTGAAATGCCCAGCATGGCCGCGCTAAATCCAAAAAACAGCGCGTTGATAACGCTGCCGCCCTTCACGGGCAGCGCAAAGTTGAGCGAGAGATTGTCCAGCCCGTTTTGGGCCAGGTACCACACGGCTACGCCTACGAGCAGCGTAAGCGAGAACAGGTGAGTGATAAAAATCACCACCGCCACGATGGCCGATTCGGACATGCCCAGGACGGTGAGCAGCAGGAACAACGCCAGTAGCCCCATGGTGGCCGGAATGATGGGCAGCGTGTGCCAGAGCGTGTGCAGATAGTGCATGGCCTCGTTGGCCGAAAGCACCGCCGTAGCCATGTACGACAGGATAGTGAGGCAGGCAGCCAGGGCGGCATTGCGCTTGCTGGTCGTGTTCAGGAGTACGTTGTAGGCGCCGCCGTTCAGGGGTAGGGCACCCACCACTTCACCGTAAATCTTGCGAAACAGAAACAGCACCACGCCCACCACCAGTAGCGCCAGCCAGGCATATTGCCCGGCGTAGGAAATGGCCAGAGCCGAGACGTACAGGCAGGAGGAGGAAATATCGTTGCCGCAAATGGCAGTGGCCTCCAATTCGTTAAGTTTCTTTTCGTGACTCATAATTGGCCTTTGGCTACGGCGGGCGGGTGGGAAAGGTAGTTTGTACGGCGAAGGAGGGGCTTTGGGGCGGTGAAAAGCGAAATTTAGTCAAAACCTGTTTGCCCATTGGTCTGAAACTAGTCTTTTGGGCTTCCGAGTACCGAACCGTGCACCCGTTGTGGCTGTTATCTTTGCGCGTATATCCCACCTCACCCCCCTGTTATGTCCTCCCAAGCCGACGTTCTTTCCCCCGAATCCAAAGCCCACACTGCCCAAAAAGGCAGCACCAACGCTAACGGCTTCACCGATTATTTTGACCTCGATGGCCTGCTGACCGAGGAGCACTTGCTCATTCGCCAGTCCATCCGCGACTTCGTCAAAAAGGAAATTAACCCGAACATTGAAAAATGGGCGCAGGACGCACACTTTCCCTCCGAAATCGTGCGCAAGTTTGGTGACGTGGGCGCTTTCGGGCCCACCGTGCCGCAGGAATACGGCGGCGGCGGTCTGGACTACATCAGCTACGGCCTGATTATGCAGGAGATTGAGCGCGGCGATTCCGGCATGCGCTCCACGGCTTCGGTGCAGGGTTCGCTGGTGATGTTCCCGATTTACGCTTACGGCTCGGAGGAGCAGCGCATGAAGTTCCTGCCCAAGCTGGCCTCTGGCGAGTGGCTCGGCTGCTTCGGTCTCACCGAGCCCGACCACGGCTCGAACCCCGGCGGCATGACCACCAACATCAAGGACATGGGCGACCATTACCTGCTGAACGGCGCCAAGCTCTGGATTTCGAACTCGCCCGAGTGCCAGGTGGCCGTTGTCTGGGCCAAAAACGAAGCCGGCCGCATCAAAGGTGTGATTGTGGAGCGGGGCATGGAAGGCTTCAGCACGCCCGAAATTCACAACAAGTGGAGCCTGCGCGCCAGCACCACCGGCGAGCTGGTGTTTGAGGACGTGAAAATTCCCAAGGAGAACATCCTGCCCAACATCGACGGCCTTAAAGGTCCGCTCTCCTGCCTCGATTCGGCCCGTTTCGGCATTGCCTGGGGCGCCATCGGCGCGGCCATCGACTGCTACGAGTCGGCCCTGAAATACTCCTTGCAGCGTGAGCAGTTCGGCCAGCCCATCGGCGGCTTCCAGCTCCAGCAGAAGAAACTATCGGAGATGATTACCGAAATCACCAAAGCCCAGCTCATGGCCTGGCGCCTCGGTGTGCTCAAAAACGAAGGCAAAGCCACCAGCGCCCAAATCTCCATGGCCAAGCGCAACAGCGTGGAAATGGCCTTGCACGTGGCCCGCGAAGCCCGCCAAATCCACGGCGGCATGGGCATCACCGGCGAGTACCCCATCATGCGCCACATGATGAACCTGGAATCTGTGATTACCTACGAAGGCACGCACGACATTCACCTGCTTATTACGGGCGCAGATATCACCGGCATTCAGGCATTTAAGTAGCCGGAATCGTAGCACGTGCTTTAGCTTGTGCCAAAGAACGGCCGCTTCCTCACTGAAGCGGCCGTTTTATTTTAAGAACCAGCACATGGGACTCGACACGGTAGAGCTTGTAGTTAGCATCGAAAAGCATTTTGGGCTTGAGATTCCAGACCCGGTGTGCGAACAGTTAGGGACGGTTGGCGATTTTGCGAAGTGGCTGGGGCAGCAGTTGGGAACCGAGAATCAGCGTCGCTCAATCGTACGCGAAAATGTGCTCTTGGAATTACGGCATTTATTTTCCCCGCATTTGGTTGGGGAAGAAACACAGTTGGTAAGGCTAATTAAGGACCAGGAGTCACAACTCGAATACACACAGCGTTTTGCTGCGGCTTGTGGCTTGCAAATGGCAAAGCTTGAGTTCCCAAAAGCACAACCGTCCGGCAGTTGGCTGAGCCGCTTATTTGGTGCGCCGCTGCTGGCGTCTGGCAATAATCCACTCAATCGCACGCTGGCAGATTTAGTGGATTGGACGGTTGCGTTGAATTATCAGAAGTTGCTAATGCCTCCTTTCCAGAGTCAGTATGATGTGGAGCGGGCCGTAATTGGCCTCACCAGCGACTTGTGCGGGGTAGAATTATCGGAGGTAATGTTGAGCAGTAGTTTCACTAATGACCTGGGCATGGATTAGCAGATTGGGTTTATCAGCCAATCCCGCCGCCCATACCGTAATTTGGTCCCATGATGAAAATCGTCCCCGCGTCCGAACCCCTCGTGCTGCTCGAATGCCTCGTGGCCGGTACCTCGCACCGTCCCAACTTGGAGAAGTACGAGCCCAAGCTAAAAATCGGCCAGAGCCTGCTCCTTACCCGCGAAGCCGACAGCAAATACGACGACTGGGCCGTGCAGGTACATACCGCCCCCGCCACCGACCCCGCCAATGTGTGGCTCGGCTACCTGCCCGAGGCGCGCAACGAAACCGTGGCCCGCCTGCTCGATGCCGGCAAAAACGTGTCGGCCCGCCTCAACCACAAATCCTGGGAAACCGACTGGCTGCATCTTGATATTGAAGTACTGCTGCACGAGTAGGAACCCCTTGTCATCCTGAGCGTAGCGAAGGACCTTGTCGCCGCTGAATAGTCTGCAGTATCATCATGTGGTGCAAGCGTGATAAGGTCCTTCGCAAGCTCAGGATGACAGAAGATTTTACCGTCACAAAGGAGCTTTTTCGCCCGCTGCTTAGTTACTCATTAGCTTAGCATCAAGCGACCAATAAATTTAGTAAATGCCATTATGCGCGAAGCCTATCTCACCGGTGGAAACGAAAATTTCGACGCCACCGACAAGGACATTGACAAGGCCCTGCGGCCCCTGTCGTTCGACGACTTTACGGGCCAGGAGAAGATTTTGGAGAACCTGAAAGTCTTCGTGGCCGCCGCCAAGCAGCGCGGCGATGCCCTCGACCACGTGCTGCTGCACGGCCCGCCCGGCCTGGGCAAAACCACGCTCTCGCACATTATCGCCAACGAGCTGGGCTCGGGCATCAAAATGACCTCCGGGCCAGTGCTGGATAAGCCCAGCGACCTCGCCGGCCTGCTCACCAATCTGGAGCCGCATGACGTGCTGTTCATCGACGAAATTCACCGCCTGAACCCCGTGGTGGAGGAGTACCTGTATTCGGCGATGGAGGACTACCGCATCGACATCATGCTCGATTCGGGCCCGAATGCGCGCTCGGTACAGATTTCGCTCTCGCCCTTCACCCTCGTGGGCGCTACCACGCGCTCGGGCATGCTCACGGCGCCGCTTCGGGCCCGGTTCGGCATCTCGGCTCGCCTGGAGTACTACGATTCCAAACTGCTCACCAGCATCGTGAAACGTTCGGCCGAAATTCTGGGTACGCCCATTCATGAGGACGCGGCCTTCGAAATTGCCCGCCGCTCGCGCGGCACGCCCCGCATCGCCAACAACCTACTCCGCCGAACCCGTGACTTTGCCCAAATTAAAGGCGACGGCACCATCACGGTTGAAATCGCGCAGTTCGCCCTCAACGCCCTGGACGTGGATGCCCGCGGCCTCGACGACATGGACAAGCGCATCCTCACCACCATCATCGACAAGTTCAAAGGCGGTCCGGTGGGCATCAGCACCATTGCCACCGCTTGCGGTGAGGAAGGCGAAACCATCGAGGAAGTGTACGAGCCCTTCCTGATTCAGGAAGGCTACATCAAACGCACCTCACGCGGCCGGGAGGCTACCGAAGCTGCTTACCAGCACCTGGGCCGCCTGCTGCCGCAGAACATGCGCGGTAATTCGGGTAGTTTGTTTGATGAGATAACCTCGTAGCGCATGTAGCGC
>JAYSZD010000056.1:0-5704 GCA_043738185.1 Hymenobacter sp.
CCGAAAGAAACGCCCACCAGCCAGCAGGCCTGCGCGGCGGGCACGGCCGCCGCAAGGCGGGCGGCGTAATCCGGCAGCGCTTCCCGCGGGGTTTGGGGAGGCAGCCAGCGCAGCACGTGCACCTCGCCCCGCAGGCGCAAGAACTGAAACACCCGCTCGTCGGCCCCCAGCCCGGGAATGAGATAAAAGACGGCGGGTGAATTTTCCATTTTACATGTTCAGGGTCCGATGCGAATACGGCAGCAACCAGCGGCCTTCAGGTATCGAGCCGCACGAACACGCCTTCGAGGTAGAAGATGTTGTGGGGCTGGGGGTCGTCGGGTTCTTCGTCGCCACTTTCGTCGTCCTCGGCGGCGGGGTAGGTTACGGACAGCTTGAGAGCAACGCTGGGCAGCGGCACGGGCAGCTTGTCGTCGGTATTATATTCGAGCAACGCGGGCCATTCGGCAGCGGCCAGGGCCTCGGCCACTTCTTCCTGCAGGTCGGCGGCGCGGGTGTGCGCCAGGCTCAGCAGCACGTCCAGCGACTTAAAGGGCAGGGCGAGGTGGAAAAAGTGGCTGTCGTTGTCGAAAAAGGTGGTGGCCCATACGGTCACGTCGTCGGTATTGTCGAACACGATGGCCACGAGGTGAATTTGCTCCACGAAGAAGTCGGCATCGTCGGCAATGCTGTCGCTCAATAACTTGACCACAGATTTAATAGATTTTAACGGATGGAACAGATTATTTGTGGTTCCGCGCAACTGCTGCGGCTGCGGTGATGCCGTAATGTATCGCTTGTGAAAATTTTGCTCCCACAATTTTCAATTGCATTCAAACAAAAAGATAGCGCAGGTAGGGGTTGGAACAACAAAAATCCGTCTCAATCTGCCACAAATAGCTCCAGGGTAATATGGTCGGCCAGCAGCTTGCCGGCGTCGGTCAGGGTCAGGACTTCGCCGGACAGGCGGGCCCAGCCGTTGGCCTGCAGCTCGGCGAGGTAGGCGGCGCGCGTGGCCAGCAGGTCGAGGCCGAGGTGGGCGCGCAGGTGGGCCAGGTCGCAGCCGCGCGCGGTACGCAACGTGGTGAGCAGGTACTCGTTGGCCCGGTCGGTGGCGGTGAGGGCATCCAGGGTCACGGGCACTTCGCCGCGCTCGAGCACGGCGTCCACGTACTGCGGGTTGTTGGCCAGCGTGAACTGGCGGTTGCGGCCGTCGTAGCTGTGGGCGCTGGGGCCCAGGCCCAGGTAGGGCACGCCGCGCCAGTAATTGGCGTTGTGGCGCGATTCGCGACCGGGCCGGCAGAAGTTGCTGATTTCGTACTGCTCGTAGCCGTGGGCGCGCATGGCGGCCAGCAACAGCTCAAACTGCGTGGCCACAAACTCATCGGGCGCGGCCCGGAAGGTGCCTTTCTGCAAACGGTGGCCGAAGGCCGTGCCAGGCTCAATGGTGAGGGCGTAGGCCGACACGTGCGGCACGCCCAGCGCCAAGGCATTGGCCAGGTCGGCCTCCCAGATGTGATGGCCGGGCGCGGGCACCCCGTAAATCAGGTCAATAGACAGGTTTTTGAAGCCCGCGTCCTGGGCGCGGCGCACAGCTGTGGTCGATTCCTCGGCGGTGTGGGCGCGGTTCATCATCCGCAGGTGCGGCTCATAAAAGCTCTGCAGGCCGATGCTGAGGCGGTTGACGCCCGCCTGCCGCAGCTCCTGCAGCTTGGTGGCACTCAGGTCGTCGGGGTTGGCTTCGAGGGTGATTTCGGCCTGCGGGGCCACGGCAAAATGGTGGTGGATGGCCGCGAAAATCTGCTCCAGCTCCGCGGCCGTGAGCAGGGAAGGCGTGCCGCCGCCGAAGTAAATGGTTTCCAGCGTTGCCTCAGGACCCAGATAGTCCCGGCGCAGCTCAATTTCCCGCACGATGGCCTCCACCAGCTGGCTTTTTAGCCCCAGAGAGGTGCTGAAGTGGAAATCACAGTAGTGACACGCCTGCTTGCAGAAAGGAATGTGGAGGTAAAGACCAGCCATAAAAGCGCCCGCAAAGAATGGAATTACCTCAGGCAAACAGTCTGGGAAACCTGATTGTCCCAATTGCTGAGCCGGCAACAAAGATAAGTGTTACGGCACGCCCTTTCACGGGTAAGGATGGCCGTGGCCAAAACGCAGAACGACTCGTTGCACGCGCAACGAGTCGTTCTGGCTACAAAACCAAAGCCTTAGAAGGGAGCAACTGAGTGCCCCGCTTTGGCGCTTTGAGTGTCTTACTTCTTGCTGATGTTGCCGCGAATCTCACCGTTTGGAAACGCAGAAGAGTGCAGGTTGACGTACATTCTGTTGTTCAATAGGAGTTCCTCCTGCTGAAGGGTCAACGTGACGGTACCCGTGATAGGCGAGGCCAGATTAGCGAACGGAATTTCTACCCGGTCAGATACGCCCGGAGCACCGCGGTGAATATGGGCAATGCTTGGCGTCATGCCCTGGTACACAACGGTGTAGGCGAGCTGCCTGTTGACGCTGGAATAGGTGCCGGCAAACGTACCGGTAGCCGTTGAATTGGTTGGAGCGGGGCCACTAGCGTTGGTTTGCTGCGCGCCGTTGATGACGGCTGTCAATTCGGTAGTGGTGGGAGTGACGGGCTTGGTTTCTTCTTTATCGCTGCACGACGTCAAGATTGCGCATAGAGTTAAGGCCGAGTAAACGTACTGACTTTTCATAAAAATTGAATTAAAATCACATGAGTTGTGGTTGGCTAAACTCACTCTGATTAAAAATGTTAGTTTTTTTTCAGAAAAATTTTCTCGTTTGTAGAAATTCAAAAATAATGTAATTATTATGTTATTGATAGAACGGGTTTTACAAAGCATATTTGGGAGTCTTTAATCATCCCATCCTGGGAATTTCAATTATTAAGACTGTAACCCCTGGTATTTCCTTATTGTATTATCCGTTGTGGCTGCCTGAGCATGCCCTTCCTCAAAACTTTTTTCAGTGCGATTGATTAAAGCTTGCCAAAACAACGTCCCCGAATTCTTTAATATGATACATTTTACTCGTTGCTGCCAGTTGCTAGGCATTTTGCTAGGCACTGAACTGGCACTTACTACGCCTGCTATTGCCCAAACACCTGCCACACCGCGGGCAGCCCAGGTCGGAGCCCTTTCCGGCACTAACCTGAGCGGCCAGGTAGTGGCAGCCCAGACCCTCACCACGGGAGCAGCGCTACCCGGCACTGAGGCCACGGTGGTGTATGGCGCTTCCGTTACCGTTATTTACCTCGCTACCGGCACCACCCGAACTTCGGCAACCGACCTCACAGGCCGCTTTGTGGTGACGGGCCTGGTGCCCGGCGGCCCATACATCGTGCAGGTGCGGCAGCCTGGCTACCGGCCCCAAACCATTACCAACGTATTTTTGAAGGCCCAGGAATCGACGGCCCTCACCGTGACGCTCAACCCTGAAACGGTGGCCGTAGGTACCCGCCGCGACGACCGCACCGCCCTCGAATCGGCCGTACCCGTGGACGTGGTAGACGTGGCCACGCTGGTGCGTACCGCTCCCCAAACCGACCTCACCCAACTCCTGCACTACACCGTACCGGCCTTCAACTCGACCCGACAGCTGGCCGCCGGTGGCTCCGACCACGTGGACCCATCCAGCCTGCGCGGCCTGGGCTCCGACCAGATGCTGGTGCTGGTGAACGGCAAGCGCCGCCACACCACGGCCCTGGTCAACCTACTCAGCAACCGCGGCCTGGGCAGCGTGGGCACCGACCTGAACACCCTGCCCAGCTTGGGCGTGGAACGGATAGAAGTACTGCGCGATGGGGCAGCGGCCCAGTACGGCTCCGACGCCATCGCCGGTGTGATGAACATCAGCCTGAAAAACAGCGACAGCGGCGGCAGCGTGCTCCTCAACTCCGGCCTCACCACCGAAGGCGACGGCCTGGCCACCCTGCTGGGTGTGAATAAGGGATTTCGGCTGGGCCAAAAGGGCTTTTTGAACGTGACGGCCGATGCCGACTACCGCGGCCGCACCACCCGCGGCTACTCGCGCGACCCGCTGGTGAGCCCCGTGTTTGTGGCCAACGACCCGACCGCCGAACGGACCGCGCTGGCCGCCGCCGGCAAAACTTACGACGACTTTGTGCAACGCAACGGCGAGGCGGAAATGCGCAACGTGCGCGGCCTGCTCAATGCCCGCGTGGAGATGTCCGACAAGCTGGCCTTCTACGGATTTGGCGGCTACAACTTCCGCCGCGGCCAGGCAGCCACGCTGTGGGTGCTGCCGGCCAATCAAGAGCCGAACATCGTGGAAAGTCTGTTTCCGTTCGGTTACGAGCCGCAGGTGAACACGCGCATCCACGATGGCGCGGGCACCGTGGGCGTGGTGCTGGGCCAGCCCGGCCCCAACCGCTGGACCCTGGACCTGAGCAACACCACCGGCCTGAACCGGATGACATACGACCTGGAAAATACACTCAACGCCTCACTGGGCGCCTCGTCGCCCACGGTGTTCGACAACGCCGGCGGCTTTCAATTCCTGCAGAATGTGACCAACGCCACCGCCAACCGCTTTTTCGACAAGGTGCTGGCGGGTACCAACGTGGCCATCGGCGGCGAGTTCCGGGCCGACCGCTACGAAATTTTGCGCGGCGACGACCGCGCCGAGGCCGAGTACGACCTGGGCAAAGCCGACTCGCAGCAGGGCGCGCAGGGCTTCAGCGGCTTCGGCGAGGCGTCGGTGACAACTGGCAGCCGCACCAACGTGGGCGCCTTCCTCGACGTGGAAGCCGACATTACCAAGCGCTGGTCGGTGAGCGGCGCACTGCGCTACGAGAACTACTCTACGTTCGGCTCAGCCTTCATCTACAAGGCCACGACCCGCGTGCAGGCCGCCAAGTTCCTGGCCCTGCGCGGAGCTTTCAACACGGGCTTCCGGGCGCCGTCGCTGCAACAGGTGCTTTATCGCCAGATAACCCAGCGGCCCGGTGTGACCGGGGTTACCTTCGCTGGCATCTTCAACAACGAAGACGAGCTGACCCGCGCCGCGCAGGTGCCCACCCTCACGCCCGAAACCTCGCGCAGCGTGAGCGGCGGCCTGGTGCTCACGCCCACGTCGGCCTTCACCTTCACGGCCGATGCCTATGTAATTGATATTGATGACCGTATCACACTCTCGGGGCTGCTGCGGACGGGTTTTGGCATCAGCCCGGAATTTGCCCAGGTGCTGGCTAACAACCGCGTAGACCAAGCCCAGTTCTTCACCAACGACCTGGATACCCGCACCCAGGGCCTCGACCTGGTGGCTAACTACCGCCACGCCGTGGGCCAGGGCCAGTTGGTGCTGAGCGCCGCGGCTAACTTCAACCGCACCAGCACCCGCCGCCAGAACATTCCGACCAACTTCCGCAGCCTGCAGGAAGACGACAACCCGACCACCAACTACATCGACCCGCGCCAGCTTTCGCTCATCGAAACCGGCAACCCGGCCAGCAAAATCCTGCTCGGTATCAACTACACCCGCGGCAAGCTGGACGTGGGCCTGCGCAACACTTACTTCGGCGAGGTAAGCTACTTCGACGTGGCGCCCGACCCCACGGAGTACGATTTTGGCGGCTACCTGCTCGTGTTCCGGCCCCGCACCGTGACCGACCTCATGGTGAGCTTCCAGGCAACCAAAGGGCTGGGCCTCACGTTGGGCGCTCAGAATCTGCTCAACGTGAAGCCCAACACGC
>JAYSZD010000057.1:0-5702 GCA_043738185.1 Hymenobacter sp.
GCCTTTACCGATGAGCTAACGGACCTCTACCGCCTCAACGGGCAGCCTGCGGAAGCCCGGAAAATGGCGAAGGAATCCATTGACATGCTGGCCGACGCCGCGCAGGCTGCCGATGATAACGAGGAAATGGGCCATTACGCCGACCGTGAGCTGGCCTACGCCTACCTCAAAACCAACGAGCTGGACAAGGCCCTGGAGCACGCCAAAATTGAGTACGACCGTCGGCCCGATAACATCGACGTGAACGAAACAATGGCTTGGGTGCTCTACAAGCGCGGCAACTACGCCGAAGCCCAGAAGTACATGCAAGTGGCGCGCCGCACTGGCTCGAAGAACCCGGTGCTGCTGGGCCGCGCCGGCCTGCTGCTCAGCAAGCTCGGTAAAGCCAGCGAAGGGCAGGCCCTGATTGAGGCCTCGCTCCGCACCGCGCCCTACCTCGATTCTGAAGTAGCCGCGGAAGGTCAGAAACTGCTCGCCGCCCGCTAATATGGAATCCAATGCCCCGGCACGGAGCCTGCGCCTGCCACGCCGCGCCCTGGTGGCGCTGCCGCTGCTGATGTTGCTGGTCGTGCCCGCCGCCGCGCATGTGCTCAATACGGACCTGAGCAAGCTCTCGCGCACCGAAATTTTCGGCACGTATCTGCAGCTGGGCTTCACGCACATCATTCCGCTCGGGTTCGACCATATTTTGTTTATTATCAGCCTCTACATTCTGGAGCCGCGCCTCAAGCCGGTGCTGCTGCAGGCCACGGCTTTCACCGTGGCGCACTCCATCACGCTGGGGATGGCCATGTACGGGCTGATTTCGCCACCTACAGAAATCGTGGAACCCATCATCGCGCTGTCCATTCTGTTTGTGGCCCTTGAAAATATTATCACCGACCGGCTGAATCCGTGGCGGCTGGTCATCGTGTTTGGGTTTGGGCTGGTGCACGGCATGGGGTTCGCCAGCGTGCTCACGGGGCTGGGGCTACCGGCCAAAGATTACGTTGGCTCGCTCATTTCCTTCAATGTGGGCGTGGAGCTGGGCCAGGTTTCGGTGATTTTGCTGTGCTGGGCGCTGGTGGGCCGCTGGGCCGCTCACAAAGCGTGGTACAAGCAGCGCGTGGTGGTGCCGGTGTCCGTAGTTATTGGGCTGGTGGCGGCTTACTGGACGGTGGAGCGAGTCTTTTTTGCCTGATTTCTCGTAGGTGTTTCCGGGCGGCGCCACCGCTCTGTTTTCGTGTCCTCATGCTACGTTCGCTACTCGTACTGCTGTTGCTGGCCAACTACCTTTTGGTAGTGGGAGCCGGCCTCGTGGAGCGCCCGGCGCGGGTGATTGACCGGCCGTTTGCCTACGTGCACAGCCACGACTGTCAGCTCCAGCACACCATGCGCCTGGCCTGCTTCGATGACTGCAACGGCGTGCAGTACACCGTGAAGAAAAACGGCGAGCGGCCGCCGCTACAGCAGCTCCTCAACACCCTCAAGGGCCTGGACAAGCATTGTTTGCCCGAAGTGCGGATGGTGGTGAGTCGTTCTGTTTTCCGCCTTCCCCAGCCCCGATTGGCCGCCCGCGAGCTGGCCGTGCCCAACGGGTACCGGGGCCAGATTGAGTTGCCACCCCGTCGGGGATAAGTCGTGCGTGGGCCTGCGGGCCCATGAGGTACCGGGCGCCGTGCGTCCGGACCGTTTCGTCTTATCCAAAACCTGACGCTGCCGGCGCGGCTACATGCCCCGGCCCGTCTATTCCCGACTGTTTATGAATTTCTGGGCCAACTCTCTCCAACCCGTAGCGGGCGCTATGGGCGTTTCCTCCCGTGTGCAGCTGCCCGCCGCCGGTCGCATTGCCGTTTCTTACCTCGACAAGGTTCGCGGCCTGCCTTCGGACCACTCGGCTTCGCTGGCCAACACGCAGCGCAGCGGCCTGGCGCGGCACCAGGCACAACACCGGGCCCAGTGCCGGGCCAACTGCATGAGCAAGGCCAAATTTTAAGCTTGCCGGCACCGGCACATTCTCATTTTTCAATCCGGATTTGTTGATGGAGCCCTGCTACGGCAGGGCTTCATCAGCCCGCATCCTTTTTTATAGCCAGATGAAACAACTATTTACGGCTACCTCATTTTTGTGGGTCTTTTTTCTGGTGCTGGGTTTGATGGGACAACGCGCCCAGGCCCAGGGTACGGCTACACTGCGCGGCAGCGTAGCCGACTCGCTCTCGGGCCAGCCGTTGGTGGGCGTGAGCGTGGGCCTGCAGGGCCAGCCCGGCGGCACCGCCACCGATGCGCTGGGTAACTTCAAATTAGCGGGCGTGACGCCAGGTACCTACACCCTGCGCGTGGGCGCCCTGGGCTACCGCGGCGCTAGTCAGGCTGTGACGCTGGCGGCCGGCGAAACCCGCGTTGCGCCGTTTCGCATCGCGGCCTCGGCTCTAAGCCTTGCCGAAGTGACCGTGAGCCAGCCGCGCGACCCCAACCAGAGCGTGCCCGCCATCAACCAAATCGACAAGCTGCTGCGGCCCGTGAACTCGGCCCAGGACCTGCTGCGGCTGGTGCCGGGCCTGTTTATTGCCCAGCACGCGGGCGGCGGCAAGGCCGAGCAGATTTTCCTGCGCGGCTTCGACGTGGACCACGGCACCGATTTCGCGGTGAGCGTGGACGGCCTGCCGGTGAATATGGTGAGCCACGCCCACGGCCAGGGCTACGCCGACTTTCATTTCGTAATCCCCGAGACGGTGGAGCAGCTCAAGGTGTACAAAGGGCCGTACACGGCGCGGTTTGGCAATTTTGCCACGGCCGGCGCGGGCGATTTTAGCACCAAAACCCGCCTCGATGCCAGCCAGGTGAAGCTGGAGGTGGGCCGGTTCGACACCCGCCGGGCGCTGGTGATGTTGGATTTGCTGGGCAATAACAACCGCCACCTGTTTTCCAAAAAAGCGGAAAGCGCCTACGTGGCCGCCGAATACAACTTCACCGATTCCTACTTCGAGCAGCCGCAGGACTTCCAGCGCTTCAACGGCCTGGCCAAGTACACCGGGCAGCTTTCGGACCGCACGGCGCTCACGGTGCTGGGCTCGCACTTCACCTCCAGCTGGGACGCCAGCGGCCAGATTCCCGAAAGCGCCGTGCGCGACGGCATCATCACCCGTTTCGGCAGCATCGACCCCACCGAGGGCGGCAGCACCGACCGCACCAACGCCTCGGCGGTGCTCACCACCGGCCTGCCCGGCGACGCCATTATTCGCCAGCAGGTGTACTACTCGCGCTACAATTTCAACCTGTTTTCCAACTTTACTTTTTTCCTGAACGACGAGGAAAACGGCGACGCCATCAACCAGACCGACGCCCGCAACATCTACGGGTACACCGGCACGTACGACCGCGACGACCGCCTCGGCAGCCGCAGCCTGCACAGCACCTTCGGCCTGGGCACCCGCCTCGACGACACCGACCTGACCCTGCGCCGCGCCGTGCGTCGGGCCATCACCGATACCATCACGGCCGGCACGGTCTTCGAGCAGAACATCAACGCCTACCTCGACGAAACCCTGGCCCTCACCGACCGCCTGACCCTGAACGCGGCCCTGCGCGCCGACGTGTTCGTGTTCGATTTCAAGGGCAACTACCTCGACGAAGACGGCGCCTGGCAGCTCAGCGACGGCCGCCGGACCCGCGCCCGCGTCTCGCCCAAGCTGAATGTGTACTACGAGCTGACGCCCACGGTGCAGCTGTTTGCCCGCTCCGGTTTCGGGTTTCATTCCAACGACGCCCGCGGCGTGGTGTGCGGCACCGTGAACGGCAACGCCCTGCCCCGCGCCCTCGGCTACGAGGCGGGCAGCACCTTCAAGCCCGCGCCCGGCGTGGTGGTGAACGCCGCCCTTTGGGCCCTGCACCTGCAGGACGAGCTGGTGTATGTGGGCGACGAGGCCATTGTGGAAAGCGCCGGCCGCACCCGCCGCTACGGCGCCGACCTCTCGGTGCGCTACCAGCTCACCCGTTTCCTCTTTGCCGACGTGGACCTGAACTACAACCACGGCCGCCTGGTGGGCGTGGCCGAGGGCCAGAACTTTATTCCGCTGGCGCCGCGCTTCACCAGCGTGGGCGGCCTCACCCTCAAAAATCCGCAGGGTTTCAGCGCCAGCGTGCGCTACCGCCACCTCGACAGCCGCCCGGCCAACGAGGACAATTCCATCCGCGCCCGCGGCTACTTCCTGCTCGACGGCGTGCTGAGCTACACCCGTCCGCGCTTCCGACTCGGGGCCACCGCCGAAAACCTGCTCAACGTGGACTGGAACGAGGCCCAGTTTGCCAACCCCAGCCGCCTGCGCAATCAAACCACGCCGGTAGTGGAGCAATTGCATTTTACGCCCGGCACGCCGTTTTTCGTGAAGGTCAATGCGAGTATCTTTTTTTAGAGCCCGCCAACCCGATGGCCTATTTTTATCATTATATTATTGATAAAGTGATATGATTGTGCGGAACAATTATGTTTCTGAGCTTACGGGCACTGTTTCTGCGTCTACTGGTGCTGTTGCTGACCTTACTGGCCTTGTTGCTGACTTTACTGGCGCTGTGGAGGAGTGTACTGGCGCAGTTGCTGTCCTTACGGGCATCCGGGACGGGGCTACGGGCAGGGGCCGGGCGGTTCCTAAGTCAATGGATACCGCCCAGGCGCCCTAACCCCACCCCCGACCCACGCCGCTTGATGCGCGGAATCCTCCGGGGGAGGGGAGGGGCCGGGGGTGGGGTAGAGCGCCTGGACCTACTGCCTTTGTAAACGCCAAAAAAGCCTCTCCGAACCGTTCGGAGAGGCTTTTGTATGGCCCGAAGCCGGGCGGTGCGGAGCCGTTAGCGCAGCGCGAGCTTGCGGCTGAGCCGGAACTCCGGCACCGACAGTTGGTACATACCCGAAGCCAGCGGGCGCTGCACGCCCAGGCGGACCTCGTTGGAGCCGGGGTAGAGGCGCACGGTTTCGGTGTGCACCAGGCGGCCGGTGAGGTCGTGCAGGCGGATGGTGGCGGTTTGCTGAAGCTCCGATTGCAGCACCACGTCGATGCGGTCGGAAGACGTCGGGTTGGGGTAAACGTTCAGGTCGGTGCTTAGTGCGGCCTGCACAATGGCGGCGGGAGCGTCGTTGTTGGCATCGCGGCGGCCGGTCATGGCGCCGGTTACTACCGCGGGCGGCATGTAGGTGGCTTTGATGAAGCAGCGCTGGGCCGGGTTGGCCGTGGAGGCGTTGTTGGCGCGCAGCGTGTACCAGCCCTCGGCCGGGGCGGTGTAGGAACCGGTGAGGTTGCCGGTGCCGGTGCGGGTGCTCACCACGGTGCCGGCGCTGTTCACGATGGAAACCGTGAGGCTGCGGGTGGCATCGGTGGGGAAG
Source organism: Hymenobacter sp. (assembly GCA_043738185.1). GTDB lineage: Bacteria > Bacteroidota > Bacteroidia > Cytophagales > Hymenobacteraceae > Hymenobacter. The sequence goes on from JAYSZD010000057.1 coordinate 5,360, forward strand.
AGGGTGTAGGCAATGGCTTTGCCCGAGGCCACGTAGATGCGGCCGGCCTTGCGCACGGCCGTGGAAGCGGCCGGCAGCTGGCCGCCCTGGCCCAGCGAGCGGCTGTCCTTGTCGCCGAGGTCATCGGCCAATTCCCATTCCTGGGTGGTAGTGCGGGGCGTTTTCACGTAGCCGGTGGCGGCGTTCACGGGGGCCCACACCGAGTAGCCGCGGCGGCCGCCGGTGGCCGTGCCATTGCACGGCGGCGTGTTGATGGCGACGGTTTGCGAGCCGCTCACGGTGACGGTGGCGGTGCCGTTGGCGCCGGAGTAGTCCTTGAGCACGGTGCCGGCGGGGAAGTCGC
>JAYSZD010000058.1:0-2302 GCA_043738185.1 Hymenobacter sp.
GACACGGCGATTCGGGTGAGCACCAGGCGGCGGCCCGGCCGGGGCAGCTACTGGGGCGAGAGCGACGCCGGCCTGCTACACACCGCGCAGCTGGCCCACCAGTACGGGATTCGTACCCTCCTTAAGCCCCACATCTGGGTGCGCGGCAACGGTGCCTGGCCCGGTGACATCGACATGAAAAGCCCGGCCGACTGGGACGCCTGGTTTGCCAGCTACGCCCGCTACATCCTGCACTACGCGCAGGTGGCCGAGCAGGGCAAATTTGACGCGTTTTGCATCGGCACCGAGCTGCTGCACCCCACCGAACCTGCTCACGACAAGGCGTGGCGCCGCCTCATTAGCCAAATCCGGAAGGTGTACCACGGGCCGCTCACTTACGCCGCCAACTGGAGCGGTGAGTACCGGCAAATCCGGTTCTGGGACGCCCTCGACTACGTGGGCATTCAGGCTTACTTTCCCCTGAGCCCGGCCGCCAGTCCTTCCCTCGACACCCTCATTGCCGGCTGGCAGCCCCACCTGCGCGAGCTGGCCACCTGGCAGAAAAAAATCAAAAAGCCGATTGTGTTTACCGAAGTGGGCTACAAAACCACCCCCGACGCCGCTGCCCGGCCCTGGGAGTGGCCCGAGCGCCTGGCTCTGCCCATCGCTCCCGACGAAGCCACCCAGGCCCGCTGCTACGAGGCCTTGTTCCGGGCCTGCTGGGGCCAGCCGTGGCTAAAAGGCATGTTTATCTGGAAGTGGTACCCCGGCCTGGCCCCCGACGGCCCCGCCCGTCGCCACGCCGATTTCACGCCCCAGCACAAGCCTGCCGAAGCCGTGCTGGCCCGCTGGTACGGCCTGTAGCCTAAGCTTTAGCTTGTGACGAGCGTAGCGAGTGCGAGCGGCTGAATTCGTTGAAACGGCTCCAGTTCCGGAACTCGCTGCGCTCGTCACAAGCTAAAGCTTAGGCTACAATTGGGCTACTGCCTGCCGGCTTTGTACTTTCGTGCCACCAACCGAAGGTAAGAGTCGCTAAACCCACCCCTTTACCAACCTTATGAACATTCACGAATACCAGGGTAAGGAAATCCTGAAAAAATACGGTGTCCGTATCCAAGAAGGCATTGTGGCCGATACCCCCGAGGAGGCCGTGGCCGCCGCCGAGAAACTGACTGCCGACACCGGCACCAGCTGGTACGTTATCAAGGCGCAAATTCACGCCGGCGGACGGGGCAAAGGGGGCGGAGTGAAGCTCGCCAAAGGCATCGACAAGGTGAAGGACATTGCCAAGGACATCATTGGCATGCAGCTCATCACCAAGCAAACCGGCCCCGAAGGCCGCAAAGTAAATAAGGTGCTGGTAGCCCAGGACGTGTATTACCCCGGCGCTTCGGAGCCGAAGGAGTACTACATGAGTGTGCTGCTGGACCGGGCTTTGGGCAAAAACGTCATCATCTATACTACCGAAGGTGGCATGGACATCGAGGAGGTAGCCGAGGCGCATCCCGAGAAAATCCACCGCGAGCACGTGGACCCCGCCGTGGGCCTGCAGGGCTTTCAGGCCCGCAAAATTGCCTTTAACCTGGGCCTGGAGGGCGAAGCGCAGAAGGAAATGGTGAAGTTCGTATCGGCTCTGTACAAGGCATACGACGAAACCGACAGCGCCATGTTCGAAATCAACCCTGTGTTGAAGACATCGGACAACAAGATTTTGGCCGTTGACGCCAAAGTGACGCTGGACGAAAACGCCCTTTACCGCCACAAGGATTTCGTGGCCCTGCGCGACTTCAACGAGGAAGACCCCCTGGAAGTAGAAGCCAGCCAGAACAACCTGAACTACGTGAAGCTCGACGGCAACGTGGGCTGCATGGTGAACGGCGCCGGTCTGGCCATGGCCACCATGGACATCATCAAGCTGAGCGGCGGCGAGCCGGCCAACTTCCTCGATGTAGGGGGTGGAGCCAACGCCCAGACGGTAGAAGCAGGCTTCCGCATCATCCTGAAGGACCCGAACGTGAAGGCCATCCTGATTAACATCTTCGGCGGCATCGTGCGCTGCGACCGGGTGGCGAACGGCGTGGTGGAAGCCTACAAGAAAATAGGCGACATCCGCGTGCCCATCATCGTGCGCCTGCAAGGCACCAACGCCGAAGAAGGCGCTCGCATCATCGACGAAAGCGGCCTACAGGTGAAATCGGCTACCCTGCTGAAGGACGCTGCCGCCCGCGTGAAAGAAGTGCTGGCTGACGCGTAACGTTAATTAAAAATTAAGAATTAGGAATTAAAAATGGCCGCCGGATATGCTCCGAGCGGCCATTTTTAA
>JAYSZD010000059.1:0-2300 GCA_043738185.1 Hymenobacter sp.
CCGATGTTGAACTCCTGCCCGGCCTCGCGGAAAATCTGGGTTTCCAGCTCCGTAATGTAGCCCTGTAGCTCGGCCGAATACTCGTTCATGGCCCCGGAATCAATCCGAATGCCCTCGTACTCGATATCGGCCAGCACGGGCACCAGCGGGTTTTCCACGTCGTTCAACAGGCCCAGCAAGCCAAGCTCCTTCAGCATCGGCTCGAACACATGCTTGAGCTGCAGCGTCACGTCGGCGTCCTCGCAGGCGTAGTCCTTCACCTGCGCGGGCGGCAGGTCGGCCATGGTTATCTGCTTCTTGCCCTTGGGGCCAATAAGGTCCGTGATGGGCACCGGCGAGTAGTGCAGGTAGGTTTCGGCCAGCACGTCCATGTTGTGGCGCATGTCGGGCTCGATGAGGTAGTGCGCCAGCATGGTATCGAACAGCGGCCCGGAAATATTGACTCCGTAGTGCTTGAGGATGGTGAGGTCGTACTTGATGTTCTGGCCGATTTTCAGAATGGTCTGCGACTCGAAAAACGGGCAGAACTCGTCCACAATGGCTTGGGTGGCGGCTTGGTCGTCGGTTGGTACGGGCACGTAGTACGCCTCGCCCGGCAGCCAGCTGAAGCTCATGCCTACCAGCCGCGCCGTCATAGTATCGAGGCCGGTGGTTTCGGTGTCGAAGCTCACCTCGGCCTGCGGCAGCAGAAACGCGAGCAGCGACTGGCGCAGCTCGGGCGTGTCCATCAGGTGGTACTGGTAGGGCACGTCCTCCAGGCGTTTGCGGGGGCCGCCGGGCGCGCCGAAGTGGCCCGTTTCGCCTTCCTCCGCGCCGATGGCCACGGCCGCATCTTCGCTGCCGCCAAACAGCGAGGCCTGCCCGCCGGGCACCAATTTTGGCCGGCGCACGGGCTTGGAGCCGGGCGCGGCCACGCCGGCCGGCGTGCGCTCGGGCCCGCTGCCGCTCAGGATGCGGGCCGAAAGCTGCCGAAACTCCAGCTCCTCAAACAGCTCGCGCAGCGTGGTTTCGTCGGGCGCATCCAGCACCAGCTTGTCGGCCTCAAAGTCCAGCGGCACGTTCACGTGGATGGTGGCCAGCTCCTTGCTCATCAGGCCCTGCTCGGCGAAATTGCGCACGTTTTCCTGCTGCTTGCCCTTGAGCTGGTCCACATTAGCCAGCAGGTTTTCGACCGAGCCGTATTCCTGAATCAGCTTCTTGGCCGTCTTCTCGCCAATGCCGGGGATGCCGGGAATGTTGTCGCTGGCGTCGCCCTGCAGGCCCAGAATGTCAATCACCTGCTCCACGCGCTCAATCTCGAAGCGGGCCAGTACGTGCGCCACGTCCAGAATTTCGGCCGCGTTGCCCATAAAGGCGGGCCGGTAGATTTTGATGTTTTCCGTCACCAGCTGGCAATAGTCCTTATCGGGCGTCATCATAAACACCTCGAAACCTTCCTTTTCCGCCTTCTGGGCCAGCGTCCCAATCACGTCGTCGGCCTCAAACCCGTCCATCATCAAAATGGGAATGTGGAAGCCCGCAATAATTTTCTTGATGTAGGGCAGGGCGATGCCGATGTCCTCGGGCATGGCCTGGCGCTGAGCCTTGTACTCCGCAAATTGTTCGTGCCGGAAAGTCTTCTTCGGCCCATCAAAGCACACGCCGATGTGCGTGGGCTTTTCCTTTTGCAGCACCTCCACCAGCGTGTTGGTAAAGCCCAGCACGGCCCCCGTATTCATGCCCTTGGAGTTGATGCGCGGGTTTTTGCTGAACGCGAAGTGCGAGCGGTAGATGAGGGCAAAGGCGTCGAGCAGGAAGAGCTTTTTAGCGGGGGCGTCGGCGGTGTCGGTCATGCTACGAAGGTACGGGCGCGGCCGGAAGGGGAGTACGGTCCCCGCAGGAAAGCAGAACAACCTGTAATCGTTAATTTGGCATCGGTTTCACTCAACTGATTCAATGCGGACTGCTTTCGGAGTTTCTGCCCTGATTATACAAGTAATGCTGCCGCTATTGCTGCGGGCACAAGGGTCGGCCCCAACAACTATTGACTGCAGTGAAACCCACAATTTGGTGATACGGCCAGATGGGACCCTATGGGGTTGGGAAACCCCCTCCTACCAATCCGACAGCCTGCGGCAGGTAATGCTGAAGCCAGTGCAGCTGTCGCCCGACCGTAACTGGTGCAGTGTTGCTCTTATCGGGAAAGAAGCCCTGCTGCTGAAAACCGACGGTACCCTGTGGTCCTGGCAAGGCAATAGGACAGCCGCCCCCCTGGGGGCTGGCCGCCGCTGGAGTAGCATCGCTGCGGGGGGCACAATTGC
>JAYSZD010000060.1:0-2287 GCA_043738185.1 Hymenobacter sp.
ATTTTCCCTTCTTCTCCTGCTTGGCCTATTGGCGAGCAGCAGCAGCCCCGCCGCGGCGCAACTCCTGCAACCCAAGCCCGCTTTCTCCCGCGCCGACTCCCTGCGCGGCAGCCTCACCACGCCGCTGCGCACCAGCTACGACCTCAATTACTACCACCTCGACGTGAAGCTGGACCCCGCCCAGCGGTTCATCAGCGGCTCCAACCTGTTCCGGTTCACTGCCACGCAGGATTTTACCCGGCTGCAGTTCGACCTCTTTGCCAACCTGCAGGTAGATAAGGTGCTGTACAAGGGCCAGAACATGCCGTTTACCCGCGAGGCCAATGCGGTGTTTGTGACCTTCCCCAAAGCCATTGTCAAGGGCAGCCGCGACGAATTCACAGTATACTATTCCGGCAATCCCATTGTGGCCAAAAAGGCGCCCTGGGACGGCGGCGTGGTGTTCACCACCGATGCTGCGGGCAAGCCCTGGGTAGCTACGGCCTGTCAGGGAACGGGCGCGAGCATCTGGTGGCCCACCAAAGACCAGCAGGCCGACGAGGTGGACTCGATGCTCATCAGCGTGAGCGTGCCCACCGGCCTGAAAAACATTTCCAACGGCCGCCTGCGCAAAGTTACCAAGCTCAAGGGCGGCTACACCCGCTTCGACTGGGCCGTGCGCAACCCCATCAACAACTACGACGTGGCCCTGAACGTGGGCGACTACCAACATTTTTCCGATTTGTATCAGGGTGAGAAAGGCCCGCTCACGCTGGATTATTGGGTGTTGCCCGAGAACCTGGCCAAAGCCAAAGCGCAGTTCGCCGCCAACGTGAAACCCATGCTCAAAAGCATGGAATACTGGTTCGGCCCCTACCCGTGGTACCAGGATGGCTACAAGCTGGTGGACGCCCCGCACCTGGGCATGGAGCACCAAAGCGCCGTGGCCTACGGCAACAAATACCAGAACGGCTACCTGGGCAAAGACCGTAGCAACACCGGCTGGGGCACGAAGTGGGACTTCATCATCATCCACGAAAGCGGCCACGAGTGGTTCGGCAACAACATTACCACCAAGGATATTGCTGACATGTGGGTGCACGAGGCCTTCACCACCTACTCCGAAGCCCTGTTTGTGGAAAGCCAGTTTGGCAAGCCCGCTGGTCAGGAATACATCCATGGCCAGCGCCGCAACATCCAGAATGACTCGCCTATCATCGGCCCCTACGGTGTGAATCAGGAGGGTTCCAGCGATATGTACGACAAGGGCAGCAACCTGCTCAACATGCTGCGCACGGTCATCAACGACGACGCGAAGTGGCGCCAGCTGCTGCGCGGCCTCTCCAGCACCTTCTACCACCAAACCGTGACCGGCCAGCAGGTCATCGACTACTTCAACCGCGAAAGCGGCCAGAACCTCACCAAGATATTCGACCAGTACCTGCGCCACCGCAGCCTGCCCACGCTGGAAATCCGCTTCGAGGAAGGCAAAACACTGGCCCGCTGGGTATCGGAAGTGCCCGATTTCGATATGCCCGTGCCCGTGCGCCTGAAGGGCGGCGACTACCAGTTGGTTCCGCTCACTACCAGGTTTGCGGTGGTCAAGGAGCTGGCCGGTGCCACCCGCGAGACGATGGAAGTGGACACATTTAACTACTACATCGGCGTGCTGATGGATTGATGAAGCGTGGTCGTACCCGGAGGGACTCGCAGAGTCTACGCTACATTTCTCCGCAGAAGCCCGCCGTACCCGCATGCGCTGTGCCGTACCTTCGCACGAGCGTACAATCATTGAATACTTCCTCATGAATCAATACGACGTCACCGTCATCGGCTCCGGCCCCGGAGGTTATGTAGCGGCCATCCGCTGCGCCCAGCTCGGCCTCAAAACCGCCCTCATCGAGAAATACCCCACCTTGGGCGGCACCTGCCTCAACGTGGGCTGCATTCCCAGCAAGGCCCTGCTCGACTCCTCCGAGCACTACCACAACGCCCACTCGGTGTTTGCCGACCACGGCATCGGACTGGAAAATCTGACCGTCGACATGAACCGCATGATTGACCGTAAGGCCGGCGTGGTGAAGGCCAACGTGGAAGGCATCGGCTACCTGATGAAGAAAAATAAAATCGAAGTCCTTACCGGCCTCGGTTCGTTCGTAGATAAAACCCACATCAGCATTGCGCCCACCGAGGGCGGCGAGGCCCAGACCATTGAAACCAAAAACGTCATCATCGCCACCGGCTCCAAGCCCACGGTGCTGCCGTTCATCGCCCAGGACAAGGAGCGCATCATCACCAGCACCGAGGC
>JAYSZD010000061.1:0-5639 GCA_043738185.1 Hymenobacter sp.
GCTGGCGCACCATTTCGTCAATCTCGGCGACCGCGACCGGAGCACCCAGGAAGTGGTGGCACTGCTACGCGCCCGTACCCAACGGATTCCCCGCGCTGCTGCCTACGCCCCGCAGCTGGCTTAGCAGCAGCGCAAGGTTAGGAACAAGAAAAGTCAAAAACGTCTGTCGTGCTTCGAAGGGCCCAGCACGACAGACGTTTTTGAGAAATTTAATTAACAGCTGAAAACTCACTTCCCTTTTACGGTGAGTATCTCTCCTATTTTCACGCTGCCGTCGGGCTTGTTGTTCCAGGCTTGCAGGTCGGCCGGAGTCACGCCGTAGCGGCGCGAAATGCTGTATAGCGTTTCTCCCTTCACCACTGTGTGTTGCGCGGCTGGGTCGGCAATAGTAGCTGGGACAGTTGCCGCCGGCGTAACCACCGTTTTGGGCGAGTAGATGGCGGCCGGATTGGTGCGCCCGTTTTGCGGGGCCACTCGCGCCTGCGCTGCCGCCGGAGCAGCCGGTGCCGGTAAGGGTTCGGATGCATTCAATAGCAATACCTGCCCCACCGCCAAGGTCGCGGGCATGGCAAGGTCATTCAGGGCCATCAGGGTTTTGGGCGGAATCTGGTAGCGGCGGGCAATCGAGTAAACAGTTTCGCCAGCCTCCACCCGGTGCGTGGCATCGGCCGTCTCGGCTGCGGCTGAAAGAGCGGCGACCGAAGCTACCGGGCGGGCCGCCGGAGCACCAACTGGTTTGGCCGGGACTGGAGCGGGAGCGGCTTTCACCACGGGAGCAACGGCCACAGCCGGCGCTGCTTTCACCACGGGGATGGCTTCCGCAACCGGCATGCTTGCTACGGGCGCTGCCTCGCGGGGCTCATCAGCCAGCGGGGCGGGCGCCGGGGCCGGCGCTGCGGGCGGCAGTTGCACAACGGTTGGGACAGGACCTGTCGGCCTCACGAGCTCGGGAGTATTGATAATAGCCGGCGCGGCGGCCGGCGCCGGGGCGGGTGCCGACGGCCGCGGTGCGGCCGGTGTCGGGGCGGCCGCTACCGTACCGTTGCGGCTGGGAAGGGCTTCGCCCCAGCCATCTTCGGCAGCCGCTTTCTGGCGCTGGTTTTTGGTGGATGTTCCTGCGGAATTTGCCACTGGCATTTCAATGGGCTGGTCGGGGGCCACGGGTTCGGCAACGGGCCGGACTGTGGCACGCGTGCGCTCCAAGCCGGCGCCCTCGCGCAGGCTGCGGTATTCCACGGCCACTTCGCGGGGACGAATGTGCTGGAGCCACAGCAAGCGGCCGGGGCGCAGCTCTTCGTTGCGGGACATTCGGTTTTTGTTCAAAATGGCTTTTTTGCGCATGCCGTACTTCTGCGCCACATCGAATACGGACTCGCCGGGCTGCAACACGTGGTACTCCACGGCGCCGGCGTCGCGCTTGTTTTCCAGGTAATAAGGCCGGCCGGTTATGGCGGCATCGAAGGCCGTCATTTCGTTGTGGCGCAGAAAGTCGCGCATCCGCTGCTTGCCACGACGGGCCAGGTCGGCGGTGGTTTCGCCGGGCAGGGCAATGATGGCCCGCAGCCGGTTGAGGCGTACTTCAGCCGTGGTTGAGGGGCTTACCTCAGGCACGGCCAGCAATTCCCTGGCGCTCTGCAGGCGCTGGTTGGCAATGAGCCCGGCGGCCTGCGACACATCGCCGATGGGTACGATGAGGGAATAAGGGCGGCCGGCGGGTACGGCGGCGGCCAGCAGCCAGCGGTTGTGCACGGCTAGGTTGGCCACTTCGGTGTGCAAGGTCAGGGCCTGGGCTTCCAGGGTCTGGCCGGCGGTGGCGGGAAACTCCTGCAGGCGCAGCGGCGGGCGCGGGTTCAGGCCGCAATAAGGCTCAAACACCAGCTTATGCGCCAAAAAGGCCAGTACGTACGGCGAAGTCGCGCCGGTAATGGTCATTTGGGTAGCCCCGGCGTCGGTGGGCAGCGTGTAGGGTTTCACGCCGGTCAGGCCGGTATTGTAGCTGAGCAGGGCATTCAGCCAGTTGCGCAGCGCGGCGTTGCTACGCGCTAGGTAGCGGGCGGCGGCGCGGGTGCTGGCCGTGAGGTGCTGGCGCTCGTCCACTTCGTCGTTTATCAGCAGGCCGAGGCCGGCAGCGGTTTCGCGCTTGAATTGCCAGTAGCCCACGGCCTGGCTTGCGCTGCGCGCATCGCCCACCAGCGCGCTTTCCTGCAACACCAGATAGCGGAAATCCAAAGGCACGCCTTCCTCTTTCAATACGCGGTCGATGATGGGAAACGCGGCATCGGCCAGGTCTACGCGGGCCTGAAACGAAGGCTGATGGCGCATCAGGCCATCGGCTTTTTGCTGCACCAGGCGCTGGGCGTCCTGATTTAGCACCAGGCGCATGCCCAGCACATCAAATGAAACCGGCACGGGTGGGGCCGAGTAAGCCGCCAACGGCTTTATCAGGACCAACATCAACAACAGCAAAAACGCAACTGAATTTCGCATAAGCAAGGCAGGCGGGAAGCAGCCACCGTGGCCACCTCCCGCCCGGAAGTTGCAAAGAACCTGAATTTTGGCCAAAAAGCCCGGAACGACCTTACGGACGGCCGCCCCCGCCGCTGCCTTCGCGGCGACCCCGGCCTTCGCGCGGACCATCGATAGGCGCGGCCGGGGCCACCACGTTGCCGCTGCGGATGTTGTAGGTGAACAGCAGCATGAGGTAGCGCTGCAGAATGGTGGTCTGCACGTCTTCCACGTAGGCGTCGGTCACGTTGCGCTGAATGGACTGGTTCTGGCCCAGCAAATCGAAGGCGTAGAGCTTGATTTCGCCGCGCTGGCCAGGGAGTATTTTCTTGCCCAGGCTGGCATTCCACAGCAGGTACTGCTGGTTGAAACCGGCCGACAGACCAGAATTGGCTTGGTGCACGAGGTCAGTTTGAATGTTGATACCCGGCCCCAGAATCCACCCCAGCCGGAAACGCGTCACCTGCGAGAAATAGTTGCTGTTGAGCCGCGCCTGGAGCGTGTTGCGCACGAAATTCTGGCTCGCCGTGGTACTGGCCGTGAAATCCAGGTTGGAGCTGATGTTGGAGCTGAGCGTGAGGCCCGCCCCGAACGAAGGCACGCGCGCCAGGTTCAGTCCGCCGTTCACGAGGCCCGGCGTTTGCCGATAGTTGGCGTTCAAACTCAGGTTCACGTTGGTTTTGAGGGCTTTGATGGGCCGGCCGTAGCTCACGAGCGAGCGCAGCGTGTACTGTTGGCTGAGGTTGGTGGGCTGGGTGAGCTGGCTGCCGGCCGGTAAATCCACGGCCGGCGCGTCCTCGGGCAACGCCGTGGTGTCGCGGGCCGCCACCAGGGTGCGGTTGGAAATCGGGTTTTGGGTGTAGGAGCCCGCCAGCAGCGCGAAGAAATTGCTGGCCACTTCCGGGCTCGAAGCCGTGTAGCGGAAGTTGACGGCGTGCTGGAATTCCTGCCGCAGTTCGGGGTTGCCGATGGTGAGTTGCTGCGGGTTGGCGTTGTTCACCACGGCCTGCAGCTGGCTCACGCCGGGAGCGTTGGTATTGGTGCGGTAGTTAAAGCGTAGATTTTTCTGCTTGGTGAAGCGGTAATTGACGTTGGCATTAGGCAGCACATTCACAAAATAGTACCGCCCGATGCCAGGCCGCGGGAACTGCGCGTCGCTGTAGAGCTCCGAATACTGCCCCGCCAGCCCGATGCTGGCCTGGTACTTGGGCGTAATGTGCCGGTAGGTAAGGCCGCCCGACTGGTTGAGGTAGTAGTTGTCGAACACGTTGCTCAGGCCCTCGTTCAGCTCGCGCGTGTCGCCGGTCAGCTGGTCGTAGGTGTACTTTTCAGAGCTGTTGGGCGCGTAGCTGATGGCATAGTTGCCCTGCAGCACATCGGTTTTAGTCAGCGCTTCCGTCAGGGCCAAGTTGGCGTTCAGACTGCCGCCATTTTGGTTGAGGGTGCTGGTTTGGTTGAGGTTGTTGCGCGCCGCGCCGGTGTCATCGGTTCGCAGGGCGGTGCTGCCGTCGCGCTGGGTGTAGCTGCCGCCCAGGGTGAGGCTGGCGGTGCGGCCGGCCTTGGTAAAGCGGTGGCGCAGCAGCAGGTCGCCGCCGGCGTTCAGGCCGTTGTTGTCGGCATCGTAGTTGCTGATGAGGTTGCTCAGGGCCGTGTCGGCGCGGCTGGTACGGCCGGCCAGTACGCTGGCAGCATCGTTGATTTGGTAGCTGATGCGCGGCCGAAACAGCAGCGAAGTGGCCGAGTCAATCTTGTGTTCCAGGCGCAGGCTGAAGCGCTGGTTGGTATTGAGGCTGCGGCTGTTGGCCGTTTGGGTGTAGTTGGTGCGGCCCTGGTCGGCAAATTGGCGCTGCGTGTTGCTCAGCAGGGCGTTGTTGGCCCGGTTGAAAAAATAGCTCGCCGAGAGCTCAGTTTTCTTGTTCCAGGCGTTCGAGTAGTTCAGGCCCACCGCGTTGGTGCGGGTGATACCGCCGTTCTGGTTCACCAGAAAATCACCGGCATTGCTCCCGTTGCCGCCGCCGCGCCCGCCCCGGCCACCGCCGCCCTGGTTGGCGTTGCCCACCACGCCCAACAGGTCATCGGTGCCAAAATTCTGCTCGTTCACGTTGTTCGACTGCGCCAGCACCGACACCCGCTGGTCGCCCTTGAAGGTATTCACGTTGCCGCTCACCTTGTAGCGCTCGGGGCCCGCGCCGGCCACCACCCGCCCGAAGGTGCCGTTGCGAAATTCCACCTTGGTCACGATGTTGATGGTCTTGGTCGTGTTGCCGTCGTCAAAACCGGAAAAGCGACTCTGCTCGCTGCGCTGGTCGAAAACCTCCACTTTGTCCACCATTTCGGCGGGCAGGTTGCGGAGCACGGCGTCGGGGTCGTTGCCGAAAAATTCCTTGCCATCCACCAGCACCCGCTGCACGGTTTCGCCCTGGGCCTGCACCTTGCCGTCGGTACCCACTGTCACGCCCGGCATCTTCGTAATCAGGTCCTGGGCATTGGCATCGGGGTTGGTTTTGAAGGCTTTGGCGTTAAACTGCGTGGTGTCGCCCTTCTGCACCGACTGCGCGGCCTGGCCCGTCACCACCACCCCTTTGAGCTGAATGCCACCGGTTTGCAGCGCGATAAGGCCCACCCGCACCGGCGCGCCGCTCACAGTCACCGTCTGGCGTTGCTTTTGGTAGCCCACAAAGGAGGCGTCGAGCACGTAGCGCCCGGCAGCCACGTTATCAAACTGGAATCTTCCTTCCGTATCCACTGCGGTGCCGGTTTTCACCGAGTCCGGCAAGCGAATCAGCAGCACGTTGGCCCCGATGAGCGGCGACTGGTCCTTGCCGTCGGCCACGCGCCCGCTCACCGTAGTTGCGCTTTGGGCGCGCGCGGCATTCACCCCAATTAACAGGAGAAACAGGGAGTACAAGAGCCGCATAGCACTGAAAAGAAACGAAAACCCGTCTGACGATAGAACACCTGCCAGGGTTTACTCAGCAATTGGGCAGCGCAACAAACTATTTTTTGCGCAACAGCAGCAACCCATCGCGCAGCGGCAGAAAGACCGGTTCCACCCGTTCATCTCGCGCCATCTTGTCGTTGAAGGCGCGCACGAAGGCCGTATCCTTGTCGCCACTTTTCAACTTGTGCGTGGG
>JAYSZD010000062.1:0-2281 GCA_043738185.1 Hymenobacter sp.
TCCTTATTCTCGCGCATTTCCTTCCACTGGGCAATCCAGCCGTGCAGGGGCCCCCACAAGGCGTTGATGCCCGCCGAAACCGAGCCGTAGAGGCTGGCATTGGCCGAGCCCACCAGGCGAACGGTGCTGGTAGAGCAGTTCTGCTCGTGGTCGGCGTGCAGGATGAGCAGCTTGTTGAGGGCACTCACTACAATCGGGTTGACTTCGTACTTCTCCGTGGGGAAGCTGAACATCATGTAGAGGAAGTTGGCGCAATAATCCAGGTCGTTGCGCGGGTAGATGAGCGGGTGGCCCACCGAGTTCTTATAGCTCCAGGCGGCAATGGTTGAAATCTTGGCCATGAGGCGCACGATGTTCAAATCCAGCTCTTCCTTGCTGATTTCGGGCGCGATGCTCTTCGGATAAAACGCCGTGAGCGAACAAATCAGTGAAGACAAGATGCCCATGGGGTGGGCTGACGAGGGGAAGCCGTCGAGAATCTTGCGGATGTCCTCGTGAACGAGGGTGTGCTGCGTGATTGCGTGGTTGAAGGCGGCAAATTCCTTCTCCGTGGGCAGGGCGCCGTAAATCAGCAGGTAAGCGACTTCCAGGAAGCTGGACTTTTCGGCTAGTTGCTCAATGGGATAGCCGCGATACCGGAGAATGCCTTCTTCGCCGTCGAGGAACGTGATGGCACTTTTGGTGGCACCGGTGTTCTTGTAGCCCGAATCGAGGGTAACATAGCCGGTTTGGTCGCGCAGTTTGCCGATATCAAACGCTTTTTCGTGTTCGGTGCCTTCGATGACGGGCAAGGTAATGGATTTGCCGTCGAGGATAAGTTCAGCAGATTCTGCCATGGGCGGGAGTGATGAAAGAGAAGTTACGGTGCGAAACTACGGCACAAGCCGTAAACCGGGAAGATTTCCGGCCATTTGCACAGGCCCTAGTACCGGAAAAGTAGGCCAGATGTTCGATAATAAACGTAGGCGGAGGCATTCAAATCCTTATTTGCCGATGCAGAACTGCGTAAAAATACTGGTAAGGAGGTCTTCGGATGAAATTTCGCCGGTTATCTCACCCAGTGCCGAAAGGGCGTACCGCAAATCGGCGGCCAGCAACTCGGTGCCCAGGCCGGTATTGAGGCCCGCCTGCACGGCCGCGAGGTGCACCGCGGCCGTTTCGAGGGCCCGCGCATGGCGTACGTTGGTGACAATGGTGGCCGACGCCGTATTCTCCAGCGCAGTACCCCGTACCTGGGTCAGCAGGGCCGTTTGCAGTTCGTTCAAGCCCAGCTGTTGGCCGGCCGCCACGAAAACCAGGGGCACGGTGCCAGCCGCCAAGGCTGGCCCCGCCCGAAAATCTGTTTCAAAACCAGCTAATGCCTCGGCGGTCGATAAATCGGACTTATTGCCCACCGCCAACACCGGAATATCCAGCCCAGCGGTCAACTCCTGAATTTCGTGCCGTACCTCGGCTGGCGTCAGTTCACTCAAATCGAAGAGGTAGAGCAGCAGGGCGGCCTGACGCACCCGTTGCCGGGTCCGGCGCACGCCGATGGCTTCCACTTCGTCGGCGGGGTCATCACGCAGGCCGGCCGTGTCCACGAACCGGAACCGGAGGCCCTCAATGCTCACCTCATCCTCGATAAAATCGCGCGTGGTGCCCGGAATGGCCGACACAATGGCGCGCTCCTCGCGCAGCAGAGCGTTGAGCAGGGTAGACTTGCCCGCGTTGGGTCGCCCGGCAATCACGGCGGTGATGCCGTTTTTGATGACGTTGCCCAGCTCAAACGACCGGAGCAGCCCGGCTACCACACCCCGCACTTCGGCCAGCAGGTGCGCCAGGCCCGTGCGGTCGGCAAATTCCACGTCTTCCTCGCCAAAATCCAGCTCCAGCTCCAGCAGGGCAGCAAACTTGATGAGCCGGCCGCGCAGCTCGCGTAGCTCCTGCGAAAAGCCGCCCCGCAGCTGATTCAGCGCCACGCGGTGGCTCAGGGCCGAATCGGCGGCAATAAGGTCAGCCACGGCTTCGGCCTGGGCCAGGTCCAGGGCACCGTTAAGGAAAGCGCGCTTGGTGAACTCACCGGCTTCGGCCAGGCGGGCGCCCTGGCGCAGGAACAGGGCCAGCACCTGGCGCACCACGTAATCGGAGCCGTGGCAGCTGATTTCCACCACGTCTTCACGGGTGAAGGAGCGGGGATTGCGGTACAGGGCCACCACTACTTCATCGAGAATAGCGCCGCTGTCGGGGTCGCGCAGGGTGCCGTAGTGTAGGGTGTGGCCTGCTGCCGTGGCCAGGCTTT
>JAYSZD010000063.1:0-5625 GCA_043738185.1 Hymenobacter sp.
CAGAAGGTGCGCGAAGGCTACGTGGACGAGCAGGCCCGCGACCTGGCCCACGCCCTGGAGTTGTGCGAAAAGGCCAAAGCCGAAGGCAAAGGCTGGTCGGTGGGCCTCACCGGCAACGCCGCCACGGTGCTGCCGCAACTGTTGGAGCTGGGCTTCCAGCCCGAAATCGTGACCGACCAAACCTCGGCCCACGACCTGATGGACTACCTTCCCGAAGGCGACATCGCGGAGGTGCTGGCCCTGCGCGCCGCCAACCCCGAGGCGTTCAAAAAGCAGGCGCTGGCGTCCATCGTGAAGCACGTCGGGGCTATTCTGGCGATGCAGCAGCGCGGCACCATTGCCGTGGACTACGGCAACAACCTGCGCGGCCAGGCCGAAAAAGGCGGCCTCACGGTGCGCGACGAACACGGCCAGTTCCTGTACCCCGGCTTCGTACCCGCCTACATCCGGCCGCTGTTTTGTGAGGGCAAAGGGCCGTTCCGCTGGGCCGCCCTCAGCGGCGACCCGGCCGACATTCTGCGCATCGACCGCGCCCTGCTCGAAACCTTTCCCGACAACAAGCTCCTGGCCCGCTGGATATCAAAGGCCCAAGCCAAAGTCCCGTTCATCGGCCTGCCGGCCCGCGTGTGCTGGCTGGGCTACGGCGAGCGCGAGAAGTTCGGCCTCGTCATCAACGACCTCGTGGCGCGGGGCGAAGTCTCGGCTCCCATCGTCATCGGCCGCGACCACCTCGACTGCGGCTCGGTGGCCTCGCCCAACCGCGAAACCGAAGGCATGAAGGACGGCTCCGACGCCGTGGCCGACTGGCCCCTGCTCAATGCCCTGGCCAACTGCGCCAGCGGCGCCGACTGGGTGAGCCTGCACAACGGCGGCGGCGTGGGCATCGGCAACTCCACCCACTCCGGCATGGTGATAGTGGCCACCGGCACCCCCGAAAAAGCCGAGCGCCTGCGCCGCGTTCTCACCACCGACCCCGGCCTGGGCATTTTCCGCCACGCCGATGCCGGCTATGAGTTGGCCCAGGAGGTGGCGCGGGAGCGCGGCGCTAAGATTCCGGGGTTGGAGTAGGGCAGGAATAGCGGCAAAACAGAACGTCATGCTGAGCGCAGCCGAAGTATCGCGCGTGTGGTAGTAAACTAAGTCGACAACGCACGCGAGATGCTTCGGCGGCGCTTAGGTTGTTAGTCTTTAGTTGTCAGCAGGGTATGAGTTATCTGAATGACAACTAATAACGAGCAGCTGATAACCCGTTTACTTTTGGACGGCTACTTAGCCTGACGTTCCTTTTCCTGACCTTGCGCAATTCTTCCGCTGTCACAATTGTTGCCTGTGTATCTTTAGAACACCTCTAACTTCTTTCAATCATGGCCCCCATCCTCATCGAACCACTTAGCGAAAAAGCTTACGAGCTACTCCGGCAACTGGAGGCCCTGAATATTCTGCGGGTTGTGAAGCCAGTGGCCGAAATCCCTGCGCCTGCTCCCCGCAAATGGGCTGGCTCATTGTCAGATACCTCAGCTGATAGCTTGCGGGCTCACACCGAACAAGTACGGTCAGAATGGGAGCGTATTTTCTGATTGATACCAATGCGGGCATCGATTTTCTAAACGGAAAGGTGCCCCCCGATAGCACCATTTGGCTGGGACAGTTGATTGATGCGCAACGTCTGGCCATGTCGGTGGTGGTACGGATTGAATTGCTCTCCTGGCAGGGCCCACCCTCCGAGATGCAGGCGCTGGAAGATTTTATCGCGGCTACCAAAGTGTTGCCCCTCGACGAAGCCACCATCCAGCAAACCATCCGCCTGCGCCAGCAGCACCGCGTGAAGCTGCCCGATGCCATCATTGCCGCCACCGCCCTTGCCCACGGCCTCACGCTGCTGACCCGCAACATCAGCGATTTCAAGGCGCTGTCCGGCTTGGTGGTTCTCAACCCGCACGAGGTTGCGCTGTTGCCGTGAGGGAGATTTGCCCGCCGAAATAAAGCAACTGGCCGCCGTATCCGTTTACCTACCTGCGGCAGCACATCGCCGTCGCCCAGTTCTCCTAATTATTTGTACTATGAACATTGGAATTATCGGCGCCGGCCACATCGGCAGCGCCCTCGCCGTGCGGCTCGTCGGCCTCGGCCACTCGGTTAAAATCGCCAACTCCCGCGGCCCCGAAACCTTGGGCGACGTAGCCCAGAAAACCGGCGCTACGCCCGTCACGGCCGAGGAAGCGGCCCAGGGTGCCGACCTCATCGTCGTCACTATCCCCCTGAAAAACATCCCCGACCTGCCCAAAGACCTGTTCGCGGGCGTGGCCGCCGAGGTGCCCGTCATCGACACCAGCAATTACTACCCCATGCTGCGCGACGGCAAAATTGCCGAATTGGAAACCGGCCACCTCACCGAAAGCGAATGGGTGCAGCAGCACCTGGGCCGCCCGGTGGTGAAGGTGTTCAACAACATTTACGCCGACCACCTCCAAAACAAGGGCGTGCCCGCCGGCACACCCGGCCGCTTTGCATTGCCCGTGGCCGGCGATGAGCCCGCCGCCAAGCAAAAAGTAATGGCCCTGGTGGAAGAGCTGGGCTTCGACGCCGTGGACGACGGCAGCCTGCACGAGTCGTGGCGGCAGCAGCCCGGCACCCCGTCGTACGGCGCCGACCTGCCCGCCGACCAGCTGCGCGAGCACCTCGCCAGCCTCGGCACCGAGCGCACGGAGGCCCGGCACGCCGAGTACCTGGCCAACCACGCCAAAGCAGAGCAGCAAATGGCCGACCAGGGCGTCCAGCTGAAGTAGCCGCCCGCCGCCTAACCAGCTAACCAAAACGCCATGCCTGGGCTACGCCCGGCATGGCGTTTTTTTGTGCCCGACAGCAGAGCCCCGGCCGTTACCCGGCAGCCTCGCCAGTCTTCCAGTCATTCCCAAGAGCTGCTTCCTGAGTAGCTGAAGTAGCTTGCGCTGCCCCCCTTGCACCAAACCGCAGCCCGGCCCTGGGTTCGTCTGGCCTGAAAAGGGAGCGAAAAGGAAGAAGCCATGTTGGCCGTAAAACGTAACCGCCTCCTCAGACCGTTTCATTGCTGGCCGGCCCGAAGCCTAGCCGGTTGGGCGCGGGAGTAGCTACCTCGGCCCGCATGCGGGGCAGGCTGCCGGGGTACTCGCGTTGCAGGAACGCCACCAGCTGCTCGCGCAGGTCGCAGCGCAGGTCCCAGGCGTCGCTGCCGTTGCGGGCGCTTACCAGGGCGCGTAGCTCCAGGGTGGTTTCTTTGGAATTGGTGACGTGGAGCTTGCACACGCGGCCGTCCCAGAGCGGATGGTGGGCGGTGAGACGCTCCAGCTCGGCGCGCACCGCACCCACCGGCACCGAGTAGTCGGTGTGTATGAACACGGAGCCCATGAGCTCGGCGCTGCTGCGCGTCCAGTTCTGGAAGGGCTTTTCGATGAAGTAGTTGAGCGGCAGAATCAGCCGGCGCTGGTCCCAGATGTTGAGCACCACGTAGGTAAACGTGATTTCCTCCACGCGGCCCCACTCGCCCTCCACCACCAGCACGTCGTCGATGCGGATGGGCTGGGTGAAGGCAATCTGAAAGCCCGCCAGCAGGTTGCTGATGGAGCGCTGGGCCGCGAAACCCACAATTACGCTGGCAATGCCGGCCGAGGTGAGCAGGCCGGTGCCCAGGCGGCGCACCGTCTCAAAGCTCATCAGCACCAGGCCCACGCCGATGAAGGCAATGAGCGAAACCGTGATTTTCTTGATGAACTGCAGCTGCGTGAACAGCTTGCGCACCCGCAGATTGTCGTCGCTGTTGAGTTGATAATGCTGCTGCACCAGGTCCTGCACCACGTCGAGCGTGCGGATGAGGCCCCACGCGAAGGACAGAATCAGCGCAAACTCCACCACTCGCCGCAGCACCTCGAAGGCCTTGGGCGGCAGCGGCACCAGCGGCAGCAGCAGCGAAATGGCCAGGAACGGAAAAAACCAGCTGCTGACCGCGCTCAGGTTGCGGCCCACGGAGCGGGCCAGGGCCGAATCCTCGCGCCGGTCGTAGGCCCGCAGCAAGGCAAAAACCACTACCCGCACTATCAGACCGGCCGCCAGACCACCCAGCAGCACGGCCAGCGCGGTCAGAATATCGGGAAAATTAGAGAAGAACTGGGTGAATGTTTCGGTCATAACCAACGGCGGGGCGACTCGTCGGGCCGCTTCAATAGGAGCAGGGTGTACCCTGGTTCGGCGGCAAAGGTTCGTGGCTCCTGCGCTGCGCCACGGGCCTGCCGGTGCTGCCCGGTCCTGGCCAGGCCGCCGCGCTTGCCCGCCGTAGGGGTTGCTCAACCGCACTATTCGGTGGCCAGGTCAACCACGGGCCGTAATTCTCCGTTTGAGCTTCTATTCAATTTATCACCCGCGTATGAAACTCTTTTTCTCCCTTGCTCTTTCCGGAGGCTTATTTTTGGGGGCGGCCCCCGTTGCCACCGCTCAGCAGGCCTCCTCACCCTATCGCACCAGCTTCCTGAAGGACGGCTCCATCACCGCCGGCCTCGCGGTGCTGAGCGGAACCGGCCTGTACCTGGTGCAGCAAAAATCGGGACTGACCAACGCGCAGCTGGCCGCGCTCGACCGCAACGACATTCCCAAAATCGACCGCTTTGCGGCGGGCAAATACAGCGAGCGCGCCCAAACCATCAGCGACATCTTCTGCTACCCCACGCTGCTGATTGCGCCCGGCCTGCTGGTCCTCAACCCCGAAGCGCGCGGTCGCTACGGCCAGGTGCTGGGGCTCTACCTCCAAACCATGGTGGCGAACAATGCCATTTTTACCATGACCGTGGGTAACGTGTACCGCTACCGGCCCTACCTCTACGGCACCGAAGGCGGCGGCCGGCGCAACGGCGAAATCGCGACTAACTCCTTTTTTGGCGGCCACACCGCGAATACGGCCGCAGCCACGTTTTTTGCCGCCAAGGTGTTTCACGACTTCAACCCCGGCTCCTCGGCCGAGCCCTACGTGTGGGGCGCCGCGGCCCTCGTGCCCGCCGCCGTGGGCTACTACCGCATAGAGGCCGGCAAGCACTTCCTCACCGACAACATTGTGGGCTACGCCGTGGGCGCTACCGTGGGCATTCTGGTGCCGCAGCTGCACAAAGCCGGCCGGGGCCGGGGCGTGAGCATGGTGCCCATGCAGGGCCTGAACGTCAATGGCCATTCCTACAGCGGGTTGTCATTGACCAAGCAGCTGTAGCATCGCTTGTTTTGCGCCGGCGTTTTGCTGGCATTGCGGCTAGATTTTCTCGCCGCAATGCCAGCAAAATTCCGCGTCGGGCCGGTGGTCGGTGGCCCGGCACACGTGGCAAATTACCTGTTTGAACACTGCGGGTTTGTAAGGCGTGGCCTGGGTGCCCGCCATTTGGGCCGAGACGATGCCGGTGGGCACGGCCAGGATGGCATAGCCCATAATCATGAGCAGGGAAGCCAGCGCCTGGCCCACGATGGTGACCGGGGAAATGTCGCCGTAGCCCACCGTGGTCACGGTCACGATGGCCCAATACACGCTTTTGGGAATGCTGGTGAAGCCATTCTGCCCGCCTTCGACCACGTACATCAGCGTGCCCGCCACCACGGTGAGCGTGAGCACGGCCG
>JAYSZD010000064.1:0-5620 GCA_043738185.1 Hymenobacter sp.
CGAAAATCCTGCTCCTTCAGCAAGTCGCTGAGCATGCACACGGCCCGGATTAAAATTGTAATTGATAGGTATAATTCCACCTTAAAGTAGACCACCGCCTTAATTATTTCAACCAATTCCCCGTAACCGTCTTTCCCTTTTGTCTTGAGTACACCGTCGATTCCCCAATAAGTCAATGAGTCAATTGTGATGGTCCACTCAAAAAAATCCGCATATTCCTGCTCTCTGTCAAAAACAATTTTAATGATATCTATCAGCAGAAAATTTCTCCAATGCAGAATCTTACCTTCCTTAACATACTGCATAAGCATAGCAACTACTTGTGTCCTGTCATGTTCTACATGTTTTTTTATTAGCTCGTCTTTTATTTGGGAAAATTTACTCCCACTTATTTCATCAAACAGTTGAGCTTTCAATGTTGCTATATTTTTCAATGGCATAAAATATTACAGTTAATGTTTGTCAGAATCAAATTATTTACTCTCTACACGAGTAGCAGTAGGCAGCAATTTACTCGCTAGTTAGTATGCCGAGCCAGTTGTTGCTTCATGAAGACTCAAGTTGGCGCACTGCGACCGGAATTGCTGGAAAGTATCATCCCATGATTTGGCTCTAATTCAGATTGCGAATAATGAAACCCAAGGGGCTCTTTTCGCCCAGTTTCATCTTCATAAAGCAGCCCATGGCTTCACCAACCCGCCCCGCCCCACAGCCGCCAAAAGTGCCTCTGGATGCGGCAGATGCGGGCCGGAAAATCAAAAGCAGCGCGGGAAAGCTTCGTTTCCGATTCGTATAGCCGCCATTCAGTGGCGTTGCGCTGTCAACCCGAAACCCCGCTTCCCGGCCGGTGGTTTATAAAACCCCACCCCGCTCCCAGGCGTATTTCCTCCCGCAACCTGACACCCCATGACTGAACTCCAACGCCTGCTCCTCGCCTACGACCAGCACCGCGCCAACGCCCGGCCCTGCGCCTTGGCCACGGTGGTCGAGGTGCTGGGCTCTGCCTACCGCCGCCCCGGTGCCCGCATGCTCGTCACCGACGATGGGCAGCTGACCGGGGCCATCAGCGGGGGTTGCTTGGAGGGCGATGCGCGCCAGCGGGCCCGCCAGGCCATTTTCCGGGGCGAGCCGGCTCTGGTTACCTACGACACCCGGGATGAGGACGACCCGCGCCACGGCCTGGGGCCCGGCTGCCAGGGCGTGGTTCGCATCCTGCTGGAGCCCCTGGATTTTGCCGCCCCCGACAACCCCATGGAGCTGCTCCGCGGCTTTGCCACGCACCCCGAGCCGGCCGTGCTGGCTACGGTGTTTGAAACCGACGCGTCCGGCCTGAAAGCCGCCGTGGGGCAGCGCGTGCTGCTGGCAACCAATGGCGCGCTTCGGGGTACACTTCTGCTGGCAGTTCCACTCGCGGAAGCGGCCCGTGCCATTTTGGAACAAGGCAAGTCACAGATTCTGGACGTGGAAACTGACGCTGGTTCGGTACGGGCGCTGCTCGAAATTCTCACGCCGCCGCTGCGGCTGGTGGTGTATGGCGCCGGCAATGATGCCCAGCCGCTGGTTCATCTGGCTGCCTCGCTCGGCTGGCACATTACGGTGGTGGATGGCCGGCCCAATCTCGCCACAACGGCCCGCTTTCCGGAAGCGGCGGAAGTCCGCATCGTGCCCGTGCGCGAGCTGGAAACCATCGTGCCGGATGCGGGCGCGTACCACGTTCTGCTCAGCCACAACTATGCCTACGACCTGGCCGCGCTGCAAATACTGCTGCCTACTTCCGCGCCCTATATTGGTCTGCTGGGCCCGCGGGTGAAGGCGGGCCGGTTGCTGAGTGAGCCGGAATTACAGCTCACTGCTGCCGAAATAGCGGAGGTCGCGCAGGCCCGTTTGCACAGTCCCATCGGCCTGGGCCTGGGCGGCGAAACACCCGAGGAAATAGCATTGGCCATCGTGGCCGAGATTCAGGCGGTGAAGAACGGCCGGCAGCCCCGCCACCTGCGCGATACGATGGCAGCAATTCACGCTGATTCACCGCCGGCTGCTTACGCCACGCGCTAAGCCTACTTTTACGGCTTATCCAATGCTTCGCGGCGTCTTTTCGATATGGCACATTTAGTTCTGATTAATTGCCCCGACCAACCGGGCCTGGTTTATAAGGTTACGGGTGTAATGTTCCGGCATGGGCTCGACATCGTGCGCAACGGCGAATTTGTGGACCGCCTGGCCAACCGGTTTTTCATGCGCAGCGAGGTAATCGGCGAGTTCGACGCGGCGGCCGTGCTGGAAGAGCTCCGGCAGGCGCTGCCGCCCACGGCCAGCATTCGCATCACCGACAACCAGCCGAAAAACATCGTGCTCATGGCCACCAAGGAGCACCATTGCCTGAGCGAGCTGCTGGTGCGCCACGAATTCGGGGAGTTGAATGCCCGCGTACTGGGCGTAATCAGCAACCACGAGGTACTGGGCGACCTCACCTCCAAGTTCAACCTGCCCTTCCACTACCTGCCCCATGCCGGCCGCCCCCGCGAGCAGCACGAGGCCGAAGTGCTGGCGGTGCTGGCGCAGTACAAGCCCGATTTTGTGGTACTGGCCAAGTACATGCGCATTCTATCACCGGAATTTGTGGCGTATTATACCAACCGGCTCGTGAATATTCATCATTCCTTTTTGCCGGCTTTCGTGGGGGCCAGCCCCTACGCCCAGGCCTTTGAGCGGGGCGTGAAGTTTATTGGGGCCAGCGCCCACTTCGTAAACGAGCAGCTCGACCAAGGGCCCATTATTTTCCAAAGCGTGATGCCCATCGACCACACCCAAAGCGCTGCCGAAATGGCCCAGGCCGGCCGCGACGTGGAAAAAATCACCCTGGCGCGCTCCCTAAAGCTGGTATTCGACGAGCAAGTATTTGTGAACGGTAATAAAACTGTAATTTTCGACTAAAGCCCACCAACACCTTATGAAACAGGGCTTACGCACTAGACTTGTCCCTAAATTAAATTTCTCAAAACCGTCTGTCATGCTGAGCTTGTCGAAGCGAAGCTGTTTAGAAAGTCGGAAAATCTGTCATCCTGAGCTTGCGAAGGACCTTATCGCCCCAGAACGGCACTCGTTCGACGAAAGACCAAGCGTGATAAGGTCCTTCGCAGGCTCAGGATGACAAACGCTTAGAAAAACCGACTTTCTAAACAACTTCAGCATCTCTACCGCACCGTTGGACGGTTTCAACGGTGCGGTGGAGACGCTTCGATAAGCTCAGCATGACAGACGGTTTTATATTTTTCTTGAATGCCCCTTTTGGCGGCTACACCTCGGCTGGCGCCTCCGTTTCCCCAGCGTAAACCCGGGCTTTGCCGGGCAGCGTTTTGTGGCGCTCCTTGCCCAGGGCGGCGCTGGGGTCGGGCACCCAATGGTGGCGGCCACCGGCGCGCTCGTCGTTGAATTCGGTGGGCGCGGTGCCGGCGGCCACCCGCTCCTTCCAGGTGAGGTGCTCGGTGCCGGAGTCGGTGCGGTCCATGGTGATGCAGTCTTCTACGGGGCACACCAGCGAGCACAGGTTGCAGCCCACGCAGTTTTCCTCGATGATTTCCGGGACGCGGGTATCGGCATTCAGCCGGATGGCCTGGTGGGCACCGTCCTCGCAGGCGGTGTAACAGAGCTGGCAGCCGATGCACTTCTCGGCGTGGATGTTGGCCGTCACCTTGTACTTCATGTTGAGCTGCTCCCAGGGCAGCACGTTGGGCAGGGCTTTGCCCACAAAGTCGTAGATGGTGTTGAAGCCTTTGTCTACCATGTACTGCTCCAGGCCCGAAGTCATTTCACGAATGATGCCGAAGCCGAAGTGCATGGCCGCCGTGCACACCTGCACGCTGCTGGCTCCCAACAGCATGTGCTCCACCGCGTCGCGCCAGTTCTCGATGCCGCCAATGCCCGAAATAGGCAGTTTGATGTCGGGGTGCTGGGCGCAGTTCTTCTCCATGTTCAGGGCAATGGGCTTCACGGCCGGGCCGCAGTAGCCGCCGTTGCTGCCCTTGCCGTCCACGATGGGGTACGGGGCAAATTGGTCGATATCAACGCCTACAATGCTCTGGATGGTGTTGATGAGCGAGATGGCATCGGCCCCGCCGCGCCGCGCCGCCATCGCCGGCTCGGTGATGTCGGAAATATTGGGCGTGAGCTTCACGATGACGGGCTTGGTGGCCACCTCCATCACCCACTCCACTATCATCTGCAAAATCTTGGGCTCCTGCCCCACCGCCGAGCCCATGCCGCGCTCGCACATGCCGTGCGGACAGCCGAAGTTTAACTCGAAGCCGTCGGCGCCGGCGTCCTGGCTTTGCCGCACGATGTCGTGCCACTCCTGCCGGCTCTGCACCATGAGCGAAGCAATAACGGCGTGGTTGGGAAAGCGCTTTTTCACTTCTTCAATCTCGCGCAGGTTGTCGGCCAGCGGCCGGTCCGAAATCAGCTCGATGTTGTTGAAGCCCACCAGGCGCTTGTCGCGGTAGTTCACGCCGCCGTAGCGGCTCGATACATTGACCACGGGCACGCCCATCGTTTTCCACACCGCCCCGCCCCAGCCGGCGTCGAACGCCTTCATTATCTGGTAACCGGAATTGGTGGGCGGGGCCGAAGCGAGCCAGAACGGATTCGGCGATTTGATACCGGCGAAATTAATGGAGAGGTCGGGCATAATGTAGCGCGGACTTTGCAGTCCGCGTTTGAAGGCGAATGAATGAGGGAATAATGCGCAAACTCGCGGACTACAAAGTCCGCGCTACATGTCACTACTTGCTCAAATAAGCGTGAATGCCGCGGGCCGTGAGCTTGGCTTCGGCCGATGCGTTCACTACTTCGGCGCCGCCATTCCAGGCATCGCCGGAGGCGAAGTACTGGGGGTTAGTGGTCTGGCCGGTGTGGGCGTTGGCGATGATGCGCCCTTTACCGTCTACTTCCAGGCTGGGAATCAGGCTAAGGAATTCGGTTTGTTTGGCCTGGCCGGTGGCTTTTATCACCATGTCGCAGGGCTCCACAAATTCGGAACCGGCTATTTCCGATACGCGTCCATCGCGGGTTTCGGTGCGAATAAACCGCACGCCCGCCACGTAGTCATCGCCCACAATTTCCAGGGGCGCCACATTGAATAAGCCGCTTACGCCCACCCCTTTGGCCAGGTCGTATTCAAACTCGTAGGCGCCCATTTCTTCCTTGCCACGCCGATACGCCAAGAGTACCTGTTCGGCGCCCAGGCGCGCCGATTCCGAGGCCGCGTCCATGGCGGTATTGCCGCCGCCCAGCACAATTACCTTGCGGCCCACGGCTATTTCGTGGTGGTGCTGGCGCAGCTCGGCAATAAATTCCACCGCGCCGGTGCAATTAACTTTATTCTCGCCCGGCAAGCCCAGCGCATTCGTTTTACCCAGGCCAATACCCAGAAAAATAGCGTCGTATTTATTTTCTAATCCTATTAATTCTTCGCGGGAATTAATAGGCGAATTAAAGTGGGTATTGTAGCCAAATTGGGCTTGCAAATAGTCCATTTCGGCCAGGGTTTCTTCGTTGGTAATTTTGTAGGGTGCCACTCCGTACACCGTGAGGCCGGAGGGTTGTGCTTTGGCCTCAAATACGT